>JAPJMW010000174.1 GCA_026461505.1 Beijerinckiaceae bacterium | reverse complement strand
CCTCAAGGGTTATTTCGATGAACGGTCAAAATATCCGTATTCGCCTCAAGGCTTTCGACCATCGGATTCTCGATGCGTCGACCCGTGAGATCGTATCAACGGCAAAGCGTACAGGTGCGCAGGTGCGTGGTCCAATCCCGCTTCCTACGCATATCGAACGTTTCACGGTTAACCGCTCGCCGCACGTCGACAAGAAGTCGCGCGAGCAGTTTGAAATCCGCACACACAAGCGCGTTCTCGACATTGTCGATCCTACGCCGCAAACGGTTGATGCTTTGATGAAGCTCGACCTCGCGGCTGGTGTCGATGTCGAGATCAAGCTCTAAGAGACGCGCGGGATACGGGGTGCTATTATGAGATCAGGCGTTATTGCCCAAAAGCTCGGAATGACACGCATCTTCACAGATGCTGGTCTTCACGTGCCGGTAACGGTTCTAAAGGTTGACCATTGTGAAGTGGTGGCCCATCGGACCAAGGAAAAGAATGGTTACACCGCGCTGCAAGTCGGCGTTGGTCATGCCAAGGTCAAGAATGTGTCGCGCGCTCAGCGTGGCCATTTCGCGGTCGCTCACGTTGAGCCGAAGCAGAAACTCGTTGAGTTCCGCGTCGATGAGAAGGCGATGATCCCAGTTGGTGCTGAGATCACGGTTGATCACTTCGTTGTTGGTCAGCTCGTTGATGTCTCGGGTACGACGACGGGTAAGGGCTTCGCTGGTGGTATGAAGCGCTGGAACTTCGGTGGTCTTCGTGCAACCCACGGTGTGTCGGTTTCGCATCGTTCGATCGGTTCGACCGGTGGACGTCAGGATCCAGGCAAGACCTTTAAGAACAAGAAGATGCCTGGTCACATGGGCGTTGATCGCGTCACGACGCAGAATCTACGTGTCGTTCAGACCGATCTCGAGCGTGGTTTGATCCTCGTCGAGGGTGCAGTCCCCGGCGTTAAGGGCGGCTATATTTATGTTCGCGATGCGATCAAACATCCGGTTCCGAAGGATGCGCCACAGCCTGGCGCGTTCAAGCTCCGTGATGCTGCTGCTCCTGCAGCCGCTGAAAGCCAGGAGGGCGCGTGATGAAGCTTGACATCAATTCGATGGACGGCGGCGTCGTTGGTTCTGTTGAACTTTCCGCCGACATTTTTGGCCTCGAGCCACGCACGGATTTGATCCAGCGTATGGTTCTCTGGCAGCTCGCCAAGCGTCAGGCCGGCACCCACAAGGTGAAGGGCCGCGCAGAAATCTGGCGCACGGGCAAGAAAATGTACAAGCAAAAGGGCACCGGTGGCGCTCGTCACGGCTCGGCTCGCGTGCCGCAGTTCCGTGGTGGTGGTCGCGCAATGGGTCCGGTTGTCCGCTCCCATGCTCATGACCTTCCTAAGAAGGTACGTGCTTTGGCTTTGCGTCATGCTTTGTCGGCTAAGTTCCGTGATGGTGCGGTTCGCGTGTTCGAAAATGCAGCACTTGCTGCACCGAAGACGAAGGATCTATCCGAGCGTCTCGGCAAGCTTGGCATTCCTAACGTGCTCGTGATTGACGGCGCTGAAGTGGATACGAATTTCGCGCTTGCCGCGCGTAATCTTCCGCACATCGACGTGCTGCCAATCCAAGGCATCAATGTGTATGACATCCTGCGTCGTGACACGCTCGTGCTCACGAAGGCAGCGTTGGAAGCTTTGGAGGCTCGGTTCAAATGAGCATGGATCCGCGTCATTATGATGTGATTTTTAGCCCGGTTATTACCGAAAAGGCGACAATGGCATCTGAGCAGAACAAGGTCGTTTTCAAGGTTGCGCGCACTGCGACGAAGCCTCAGATCAAGGCCGCTGTTGAGAAGCTCTTTAACGTCAAGGTGAAGAGCGTGAACACGCTCATTCGCTTGGGCAAGTTCAAGACCTTCAAGGGCAAGATTGGCCAGCAATCGGATACGAAGAAGGCGGTTGTTACCCTCGCCGAGGGTTCATCCATCGACTTCACGACGGGCCTATAAGGGGAATCGATCGTCATGGCGCTCAAGCAATTTAAGCCAACGACACCGAGCCTTCGTCAGCTCGTTATCGTCGACCGCAGCGACCTCTATAAGGGCAAGCCTCTAAAGGCTTTGACCGAGGGCAAGTCGTCCAAAGGTGGTCGTAACAATCATGGACGCATCACGGTTCGTTTCCGGGGTGGTGGTCACAAGCAGTCTTATCGTATCGTCGACTTTAAGCGTCGTACGCATCAAGGCATCGCAGCTGTTGTGGAACGGATCGAGTATGATCCAAACCGCACAGGCTATATCGCACTGATCAAGTTCCCTAATGGAACGCAGTCTTACATTCTTGCTCCGCAGCGCTTGGCGCCGGGTGATGAAGTGGTGGCTGGTGAGCAGGTCGATATTAAGCCAGGCAATGCCATGTTGATCGGCAATATTCCGGTCGGCACGCTGATCCACAATATCGAGACCAAAATCGGCGCAGGCGGCACGCTCGCTCGCTCCGCCGGCAACTATGCCCAGATCGTTGGTCGCGACCAAGGTTACGTCATTCTGCGTCTGAAGTCGGGTGAACAGCGTCTCGTTCACGGCCAGTGCTTTGCAACCGTTGGTGCGGTTTCGAACCCTGACCACATGAACACGACGATCGGTAAGGCCGGTCGTCAGCGTTGGCTCGGTCGTCGCCCGCACAACCGCGGTGTTACGATGAACCCAGTTGACCATCCACACGGCGGCGGCGAAGGCCGCACCTCAGGTGGTCGTCATCCAGTTACTCCGTGGGGCAAACCTACGAAGGGCAAGAAGACGCGTTCGAACAAGCGTACCGATACGTTCATCGTATCGAGCCGCCACAAGCGCAAGAAGTAAGGGAACTCCGTCATGACTCGTTCAATCTGGAAAGGCCCGTTTGTTGACGGCTACCTTCTCAAGAAGGCGGATGCGGCCCGCGCTGCTACGCGCTCGGAAGTAATCAAGATCTGGAGCCGCCGCTCGACGATCCTGCCGAATTTTGTCGGCTTGACCTTTGGCGTCTATAACGGGCAAAAGCACATCCCCGTTGCGGTTTCGGAAGAAATGGTTGGCCATAAGTTCGGTGAATTCGCGCCGACCCGTACCTATTACGGTCACACGGCTGACAAGAAGGCGAAGAGGAAGTAACCGATGGGTAAGGCTGCCACCCCCCGCGCACTTGCGGACACAGAGGCGAAGGCGGTTTCGCGCATGCTGCGCGTTTCCCCGCAGAAGCTCAACCTCGTAGCCCAGTTAATTCGGGGCAAGAAGGTTTCGCGCGCACTCGCCGATCTCGAGTTTTCCCGCAAGCGTATTGCGGTTGACGTTCGTAAATGCCTGCAAAGCGCGATTGCGAATGCTGAAAACAACCATGATCTCGATGTCGACGATCTTGTCGTGTCGCAGGCTTTCGTTGGCAAGGCGCTCGTTATGAAGCGTTTCCATGCCCGTGCCCGTGGCCGTGCAGGTCGCGTTGAGAAGCCATTTGCTAACTTGACGATCATTGTGCGGGAAGTTCCCGCCACCGCCGAGGCTTGAGGAGAATACGATGGGACAGAAAGTCAATCCGATCGGTCTACGCCTTGGTATTAATCGTACCTGGGAAAGCCGCTGGGTAGCCGGTAAGGCTGATTTTGCTAATCTTCTTCATGAAGATATCAAGATCCGTGCGATGTTGATGAAGCTTTTGAAGCAGGCAGCTGTTTCGCGCATCATCATCGAGCGCCCTCACAAGAAATGCCGCGTGACGATCTATTCGGCACGTCCTGGCGTTGTCATCGGCAAGAAGGGCGCTGATATCGAAAAGCTCCGCGCTTCTGTCGGCAAGATGACGAAGTCAGAAGTTGTTTTGAACATCGTTGAAGTGCGCAAGCCTGAAATCGACTCCACTTTGGTGGCTGACGCGATTGCTCAGCAGCTCGAACGCCGCGTGGCTTTCCGCCGTGCGATGAAGCGTTCGGTTCAGTCGGCCATGCGTCTTGGCGCAGAAGGCATTCGTATCAACTGCTCGGGCCGTCTCGGCGGCGCGGAAATCGCTCGTATTGAATGGTATCGTGAAGGTCGCGTTCCATTGCATACGTTGCGTGCAGATATTGATTACGGCGTCGGCACCGCATTCACGACCTACGGCACCTGTGGCATTAAGGTCTGGATCTTCAAGGGTGAAATTCTCGAACACGATCCAATGGCGCAAGATAAGCGCTTGGCGGATGAAGGCGGCCGTTCTGGTTCGCGTCGCGAAGGTTAAAGAGACACGATCATGTTGCAGCCAAAAAAGACTAAATTCCGCAAACAGTTCAAGGGCCGTATTCACGGCGCTGCGAAAGGTGCGACTTCATTGGATTACGGCGAGTTTGGCCTCAAGGCCATGGCGCCAGAGCGTATCACCGCTCGCCAGATCGAAGCCGCTCGTCGTGCACTGACCCGTCACATGAAGCGTGCTGGTCGCGTTTGGATCCGTGTGTTCCCAGACGTTCCAGTGTCGTCGAAGCCTGCCGAAGTCCGCATGGGTAAAGGTAAGGG
>JAPJMW010000173.1 GCA_026461505.1 Beijerinckiaceae bacterium | reverse complement strand
CCATCGGTTCAGACTATTATGGCGGCGTGACGCCGGAAGGCTTAGAGGATGTCAGCAAATTCCCCTATCTTATCGCAGCCTTGATTGAACGCGGTTGGTCGGACGATGCCATTGAAAAAATCGCGAGCGCTAATTTTATAAGGCTTTTTAAAGCCGTCGAAAAAACCGGAAAAGCGC
The DNA here is from genome assembly GCA_026461505.1 of Beijerinckiaceae bacterium. Taxonomy (GTDB): domain Bacteria; phylum Pseudomonadota; class Alphaproteobacteria; order Rhizobiales; family Beijerinckiaceae; genus CAIUPE01. The sequence continues at coordinate 3,580 of JAPJMW010000173.1, read as the reverse complement.
TCGCCAAAGTTGAAGCCCCCCGCACAGGAAGGGTGGAGGATTACGACTAAATCCCGTGCAAATATGCCCTGTTCCACGTCGGCGCGATGGTGACTTCGTTGATGCAGACATGGGCAGGTTGTGTGGCGATATAGACGTAGAGATTGGCCATATCTTCCGATTGCAACATGCGGGCGCGTTCTTCCTCTGTTACTTTCACGGGACGCGTGTTGAGGATTGGCGTTGAGATTTCATGCGGGCAAATCACCGATGAACGGATACCGTTTTTAAACTCTTCCATATTAAGGCTATGGCTCATCGCAACGACTGCATGTTTGGAAGCTGTATAAGCCGTTCCCGAAAGCGGGGTCACATATTTGCCTGCCCAAGAAGCCGTGTGAATTAACACACCATCTTGTTGCGCGCGCATCTGTGGAAGGACTGCTAATACACAATAATAGGCCCCATTGAGATTGGCCTGTAACACGGTATCAAGATTTTCCGGCGTAAGGACTGCAAAGGTGCGTGCAGTCACATTGGTGCCCGCATTGTTGACGAGTATGTCGAGCCGCCCTGTTGCTTTGATGATACGGGCGACGACTGCAGGTGCCATGGCCTTATCCATCACATCGCCTGGTTCCACCAAGGCCTTGCCGCCGGCTTGCGTGATCGCGTGGGCCACCGTCTCGAGCGGCTCTTTGCGACGACCTGTAAGAGCTACAGTCGCGCCTTCTTTGGCCATAGCATGGGCTGTCGCTTCGCCAATGCCGCTGCCTGCCCCCGTTATCCAGATGGTTTTGCCTTCGAGTTTGCCCATGGTGTCGATTCCTTCCCGTTTTTCGTTGGGCGAACACTATCGACGCAATCGCTAAAGGCCAAGTCCCGACATGACGCCTGTTCTTTTGATCAGTATTTTTAGTCAGGATGTTGAACCATTGTAACCTTCGTTTTGCCTTGAATTATATATTCAAATTGTATATACAGGGATATCGAAGTTGATCTATGATTAGGATGAGGCCAAGCGCCTGTCGAACATTAAGAAACATGGGATCGACTTCTTTGAACTTCGGCCGGCTTTTAACGACCCTAGCGGAATCGTTAGCCGGGATGGGCGTCGTGATCATGGAGAAGTGAGGTGTATTCTTCTGGCGCGCCTAGATGATCGAATTGTGCATATCGTCTTCACGGATCGAGGCGATTTGAGGAGGATTATTTCGGCGCGGCTGGCACATTGGAATGAGCGTGTGATCTATGAAAACGGAACATATCATCAGGGTTCGTGACGTTGGTAATGTTTGGATGCAAGAGCATCCTGACGGTTCACTCACGCCTTTGCCGAAAGGTCAAACCGATTGGGCTGCCATTGATGCCAAGTCAGAAGAACAACTTTTGGCCGAGGCATTATCAGATCCCGATGCCTTGCCGTTAACCGATGAGCAATTGGCGCGCTTTGAACGCGTTGAATCTAAGCAGGCGGTCAGCATCCGTCTTGATGAAGACGTTCTCGACTATTTCAAAGCAGGCGGACGCGGGTATCAAACTCGGATCAATGCCGTTTTAAAATCCTATGTGAAAGCACAGACGGCGCGTCGGCAAAGGCGGGCTTAACTTCAAGCTTCCCCAAATACGCGCTTAAAGATCGTATCGACATGTTTGAAGTGATAGCCCAAATCAAACAGCTCATTGATCTCGGATGATGTTAATTTTGCCATGACTTCTGCATCCGCATTCAGCAAACTTTTAAATTCGCCTTCGCCGCGCCAGACCGGCATCGCATTGCGTTGCACGAGGCGATAGGAATCTTCGCGGCTCACGCCCTTTTGCGTCAAGGCCAACATCACACGCTGCGAGTGGACAAGGCCACCTAAGCGATCAAGATTTTTCTGCATGTTTTCGGGATAGACAACGAGCTTGTCGATGACGTTTGTTAAACGTGCCAAAGCAAAATCAAGCGTGACCGTTGCGTCTGGTCCAAACATACGCTCGACAGAGGAATGCGAGATATCGCGCTCATGCCAAAGCGCCACATTTTCAAGCGCGGGTGTCACTGCCGCACGCACAATGCGCGCAAGGCCTGTGAGGTTTTCGGTAAGCACAGGATTGCGCTTATGCGGCATTGCAGATGAGCCTTTTTGGCCGGGTGAAAAATATTCTTCAGCCTCTAAAACTTCCGACCGTTGGAGGTGGCGAATTTCAGTCGCTAGCCGTTCAATAGATGATGCAATCACGCCAAGGGTTGCAAAGAACATCGCATGACGATCACGTGGAATAACTTGTGTTGAAACGGGTTCCACTGCAAGGCCGAGTTTTGCTGCAACATGTTCTTCAACGCGTGGATCGATATTGGCGAAGGTTCCAACAGCACCTGAAATCGCACAAGTGGCGATATCTTTGCGTGCCGCAACCAAGCGCTCACGGCAGCGTAAGAATTCAGCATAGGCTGTTGCCAGTTTTAGACCGAAGGTTACAGGCTCCGCATGAATGCCGTGAGAGCGTCCAATGGTCGGTGTCATTTTATGTTCAAAGGCGCGGCGCTTGATCGCTGCCAACAGATCATCCATGTCTTTGATTAAAAGATCAGCGGCTCGCGACATCTGAATGGCGAGCGTTGTGTCGAGGACATCGGATGATGTCATACCCTGATGCACAAAGCGCGCATCTTCGCCTATAAATTCAGCGAGATGGGTAAGGAAGGCGATAACATCATGTTTGACTTCGCGTTCAATCGCATCGATCTTTTCGACGTCGAATTTCGCGGCGCCGCCTTTTTCCCAAATCGTCTTTGCAGCGGATTTTGGAATGACACCCAATTCAGCCATCGCATCGCAGGCGTGCGCCTCAATTTCGAACCAGATCCGGAATTTGGTCTCCGGTGACCAAATCGCAACCATTTCGGGGCGGCTATAACGAGGGATCATGGTTTAAACTCCAGTCGGTCGGTTCGCAGTGGCAAGTTTGCGCATGGCATCGATGGTTTCGGCGTAACGGCTAGCGCCAACGCTGTAAATGCCGGTTCCGGCAATAAAAACATTGGCCCCCGCTTTTGCGGCGAGAGGAACGGATGTGAGATTTACTCCGCCATCAACGGCGAGATCAATCGGACGTTCCCCGATCAATGCCCGCAATTCGGTTATTTTAGGCAAGAGCGACATCATAAAGGCTTGGCCCCCGAAGCCGGGTATGACGGTCAACACATTGATATAGTCGACGAGATCAAGCACAGGCCTCATGCTTTCGGCGTGATCATCAGGGGTCAGGACAATTCCGGCCTTCATTCCGCTGTCCAATATTGCCTGCAAGATGGTTCTAACATCGGTTTCAAGCCCGACATGGATCAAAATCCGATCGCTACCGGCCGCCTTCAGTGGTTTGATCCAATCGATAGCGGGTGTCGCCATTAGATGGACTTCAAACGGCTTTTGGGTCAGGGGACGAAGAGCCCGGATCACATCCGGCCCAAAGCTCAGATTTTTAACAACATGCCCATCCATGACATCGAGATGGAACCGATCCGCGCCTGCGACATCAACCGAAGTCACCTCATCGCCAAGCCGCGTGTAATCGGCGGCTAGAATCGAGGGGATGATTTGGATCGGACGTG
>JAPJMW010000172.1 GCA_026461505.1 Beijerinckiaceae bacterium | reverse complement strand
GTGACAAAACAGTGGTGAGACTGTTTGATAGGGTGAGGAAAGTTCAAATTTGCCGCGGCGATTTGCTTTTCAGTCGCCAGCGGCGTAGCGGGAACAACTCGCCCGCCGATAACATTTGAAAACAGTTGGGAGAAGTTTATGAAAACAATTTTCAAATTAGCCCTTTCGGTAGCTGCCCTGATCTCTTTGGGTTCTGGCATCGCCATCGCCAAAGATGCGGGATCTTGCAAGACCGTGCGCTTTTCGGATGTCGGCTGGACCGATATTACGGCCACAACGGCTGCAACATCCGAAGTTTTAAAGGGCTTGGGCTACACGCCAAAGACCGAAGTTCTCTCGGTGCCTGTGACCTTCACCTCCATGAAGAACAAAAAAATCGACGTGTTCCTCGGCAACTGGATGCCGACAATGGAGGCGGACCGCAAGCCTTATCTCGATAAGAAGCAAATCGAAGTCGTTGGCGTCAATCTTGAAGGTGCAAAATATACCCTTGCCGTGCCGGATTACACCTATGATGCCGGCCTCAAGACCTTTGCCGATATCACCAAGTTCAAAGACAAGCTGCAAGGCAAACTCTATGGCATCGAGCCAGGTAATGACGGCAATCGCTTGATCCTCGACATGATCAAAGACAATAAGTTTGAATTAAAGGGCTTCGAGCTTGTTGAATCGAGCGAGCAAGGCATGTTGGCCGAAGTCGAGCGCGCAACAAAGAAAAACGAAGATCTCGTCTTCTTGGGTTGGGAACCGCATCCGATGAACACCAAATTCAAGATGAAATATCTTGAAGGCGGCGATGATATTTTCGGACCAAACCTCGGTGGCGCCACCATATACACCAACACCCGCGCTGGTTATTCGAAGGACTGCCCTAATGTCGGCGCTCTGTTGAAGAACCTCACCTTCACGCTGACCATGGAAAACGAAATCATGGGTTCGATCTTGTTTGATAAGCAAGAAGCTGACAAGGCAGCGATTGCATGGTTGAAGGCTCATCCGCAAACGCTTGATAAATGGCTTGACGGCGTAACAACGCTGGACGGCAAGCCAGGCTTGGCCGCCGTTAAGGCGTCGTTGGGACTCTAATCTTTGCTCGTTAAAAGGGCGGACCCTTTCCAAGGATCCGCCCTAATTCTTTTCCTATCCTGCGAAAACACGGAAGTACAAGGGCTATGGACGAGTGGATAACCACCCACAAATTGCCACTCGGAACGTGGATTGAGGCCTTTGTCTCATCGCTCACGGATCAAGGCGCCGATTTTTTCGACGCCATCTCTACCGTTGTTGGCTCAAGCATTGATAGCGTCACGGAGCTCTTGCAAGCGATACCCTCCCTTGCCTTCATCGCCGTCTTTGCCGCAGCCGTTTATTGGCTCCATCGCTCGCTCGTTTTGAGCATCGGCAGCGCCCTCGCCCTTCTGCTGATCGCCGATCTTGGTTATTGGGCTGCGACGATGGAAACGCTGTCTCTGGTCGTATCGGCAACGCTGGTTTCGGTAGTCATTGGTGTGCCGATCGGCATTGCCGCCGCCCATAGGCCATGGCTCTTTACCGTACTTCGTCCCATCCTTGATTTAATGCAGACGATTCCAACATTCGTATATCTAATTCCAACCTTGATTTTATTCGGCCTCGGCGTTGTTCCGGGGCTGATCTCAACCGTTATTTTTGCCATTCCGGCGCCCATCCGCCTAACCCATTTGGGCATTTCAGCCGTACCGAAACACCTCATCGAGGCGGGTGAAGCCTTTGGCGCAACAAAGCGTCAGTTGTTGTGGAAAATTGAGCTCCCCTCGGCGCTTCCAACGATCATGGCGGGCATTACCCAATGCATTATGCTCTCGCTTTCTATGGTCGTCATCGCAGCGCTCGTTGGTGCAGGTGGCTTAGGTAAGCCAGTGGTGCGTGCGCTTAATTCCGTTAATATCGGCATGGGATTTGAAGCAGGTCTCGCGATCGTTATTTTGGCGATCATTTTGGACCGCGTATGCAAATTGCCCGAGCGCAGACAGATGAGCAAAACATAATGAGCCATCTTGTTTTCGACCAGGTCGACATCGTCTTTGGCAGCGCTCGAAAAGAAGCGATCGAGCGGCTGGACAAAGGCGAAACGCGTGACGAAATTTTGCAAGCAACCAATGCAGTCATTGGCGTTGCAGGCGCTTCACTCACCGTCGAAGAGGGCGAGATATGCGTGCTTATGGGCCTATCGGGCTCTGGCAAGTCCACCTTGTTGCGAGCGGCAAACGGATTAAACCCCGTTTCACGAGGCAAGGTATTACTGCGCCACCACGACGCGATGGTCGATATTGCAGCAATAGATCCCGCAACACTTCGTGCGGTGCGCACCGAGAGCGTCGCCATGGTGTTCCAGCAATTTGCGTTGCTGCCGTGGCGCACGGTGCGCGATAATGTCGGCTTGGGCCTCGAGCTACGCGGCACACCCAAAGCCGAACGCGACCGGATCGTTGATGAGAAGCTGAAAATGGTGCAGCTCGATCAATGGGCCAATAAATATGGCCACGAATTATCGGGCGGCATGCAACAACGGGTGGGCCTTGCGCGCGCCTTTGCCACCGATGCTTCACTTTTATTGATGGATGAACCGTTCTCCGCGCTTGATCCGCTCATTCGTACCAAATTGCAGGATGAACTTCTCTCGCTTCAAAAGAATTTGAAGAAAACGATTCTCTTTGTCAGCCATGATCTCGACGAGGCCATGAAAATTGGCAACCGCATCGCGATTATGGAAGGTGGGCGCATCGTACAGTGGGGCACGCCGGAAGAGATTATCCTCAAACCCGCCAACGCCTATGTCGCCGAGTTCGTGGCGCATATGAATCCGCTTAACGTGCTCAAAGCAGGCTCCATTATGCAGCCCCTAGCGGCGTGTTTGCGCGAGCAGGGCCATGTTTATTTTGACGATCAGAAGCAATCATCCATTGCGATCGATGACGAAGGTTTTCCCTTCGCCGCCCAACTCAACGGCGCGCCGCATCGCCTTATTCCATGCGGCGTCGATGGGGTAATCCCTGATCGCGCCGCAGGTGTTGGCATTGTGCTGGCTCCCGCCGATATCAGCCTTAAAACAGCCATCGCGCTCCGCCAACAAAGCGGTCATGCCTTAGGCATCGTCGATAGCGATGGAAAGCTCATCGGCCTTTGCACCGATACCACTATTTATAGCGGGCTGTTGAGGCAGAAGCAGGCTTAATCAGCTGGGGCCCAATCCTTTGGTCTTCAATTCGGCGGCATAGTCTTTAAGACAGGAAGGACACAGGCAATCGCTGGGGCCGCCCACCGTTGTCAGGGGCAACTTAAATTCTTCCTGCCCGCACCAACACGGCCCTCCCAAAGTGCAGGTAAACGGCGCGCCGCAGCGTTCACACGAAACGGCTCGGTCTCGGCCTTTTTTATCTTCTGCGGCTACACTCGTCGTCATCTCTCTTTCCTTTAAAAATAATACGATTCGCCCGCACCCGTCGCTTCGAGACGCAGGAGGGTCGGCGTCAGTCAATCGACATTGACGATTAAAACCGTATCATCCATCAAGAATCTGTAAAGCTGCCGACATGTGTGGAGGAAAAACCTATGAACAATGAAGTCATCATTAGCTGCGCCGTAACGGGCGCAGGCGACACGGTCGGCAAGCACCCGGCCATTCCGGTCACGCCGCGCCAGATCGCGGACGCCGCCATCGAGGCCGCTCACGCTGGCGCAGCGATTGCCCATCTCCATGTCCGCAATACCGAGACCGGCAAAGCTGGCCGCGACCTCGCCCATTATCGGGAGGCGGTCAAGCTAATCCGCGAATCAGGCGTCGATGTCGTCATCAACCTCACCGCCGGCATGGGCGGCGATTACGCCTATGACCCGAAAAACCCCGGCATTCCCGGCCCCGGCTCTGACCTCGCCGATGCCGCCGAGCGCGTCGCCCATGTCGAAGAGCTTCGTCCGGAAATCTGCACGCTCGATTGCGGCTCACTCAATTTCGGCAATGGCGCGTTTTTGGCGACCGCCGATTTACTCCGCGATATGGCCGCGCGCATTCAAAAAGCAGGCGTAAAGCCGGAGATCGAAGCGTTTGAATTGGGCCATATCTGGCTCGCCAAGCAATTGATGGCCGAAGGCCTGATCGATAACCCGCCACTCTTCCAACTCTGCCTCGGCATTCCATGGGGCGCGGAAGCCACTACCGAAGCGATGCTCGCGATGCGCAACCATTTGCCGCAAGGCTGCAATTGGGCAGGCTTCGCCATTGGCCGCAACCAGATGGCCTTTGTCGCGCAAGCCGTATTGCTTGGCGGCAATGTCCGCGTTGGCTTAGAGGACAATATCTGGCTCGATAAAGGTATTCACGCCACCAATGGAACGCTTGTTGCGCGCGCCAAAGAAATCATCGAGCGAATGGGCGCGCGTGCGCTGACGCCTGCCGAGGCGCGCGTCAAGCTTGGCCTGACAAAGCAACGCTAAACCGATGCCAACGGACGTTAAACGCATTGTTGCGCCCTATGAAGGCATTCCCTTCAAGGGCTGGGACGAGACGGCGCCAATTGCGGCGCCGTTGAAGCTTCACACCTGCATCGTGAAACCTGAATGGACCGATTATAACGGCCATATGAGCGAGAGCGTTTATCTCCTTGTGATGGGCGATCACTCAGACGCTTTTTTCCGATTTTTCGGTATTGATGAGGCCTATCGTGCCAGCGGCTCATCGCTTTATACGATTGAGACACGCATCCATAACTACCGCGAATGCTCGGAAGGCGATCATCTCTCCTTTTCGCTAACGCTCCTCGATCTCGACGCGAAACGTCTGCATATTTTCCATGAAGTTCACGATGACACCACAGGCGAATTACTCGCCACAGGCGAACAGCTTTTGATGCATGTCGATATGAACGCTGGAAAATCATCGCCTCTGCCACCTGATCTGTTTCATGGCTTGTCAGCGATACTCAAAGCCCATTCGGTACTGCCGAAGCCTAAAACGGTCGGCACTGTATTAGGCATCAAGCGCAAAGAAAGCACAGCATCATGAGTGGATTTCCGATTTCCGAAGAGCAGCATATGCTTGTTGATACGGTTCGTTCCTTTATCGAAAACGAACTTTATCCGCATGAGGATTTGGTCGAAGAGATTGATGATGTACCGGCCGACCTCGCCGCTGAAATTCAAAAAAAATCCATTGAGCTTGGTCTTTATGCCGCTAATATGCCGGAGCAATATGGCGGCGGCGGATTGGATAATCTCTCGCTCACTTTGTTGGAGCGCGAATTAGGCCGTGCGTCTTATGGCCTGCAAATGTGCATCGCGCGCCCCTCCAATATTCTGCAGGGCTGCAAGGGCGATCAGATTGAGCGCTATCTGATCCCCGTCATCAAAGGCACACGCCACGATTGCTTAGCCATGACAGAGCCGGGCGCAGGGTCTGATGTTCGCTCGATGAAAACAAAGGCCGAGAAAAAAGGTGACACCTATGTCATCAATGGCTCGAAGCATTTTATCAGCCATGCGGATAAATCCGATTTCGTCATCTTGATGGCGGCAACGGGTGTTGAGGAAACATCCAAAGGCAAAAAAGCCAAGATCAGCGCGTTTCTCGTGGATATGGGCACGCCCGGTTTCACGATGCGGCGCGGGCCACATTGCGTGTCGCATAAGGGCTATCATCAGTGCGAACTGTTTTTTGACGACTGCGTGGTGCATGAAAGCCAGTTGCTCGGCGAGGAGCATAAGGGCTTTGAATTG
>JAPJMW010000171.1 GCA_026461505.1 Beijerinckiaceae bacterium | reverse complement strand
CAAAGAAGACAGCGACCAAGAAGACGGCGGCAAAGAAAACCACAAAGGCAAAAGCCTGATTTTGCCTTGATTGGTTATTTAGAAAAAAGCGCGTGTGTCACATGGGCACCCGCTTCGATTTTGTATTTCGCTGCTAAGCCCGCATTAATCTCAAGGACGGCCAGAACAGGTTCGCCCGAAGGTAATACGCGGGTTGAATAAGGCTCGGCATTGGGAATAACGCGCGCAATCGTTCCGTCCGACCGAATGAAAATCATATCAAGCGGAATGAGCGTATCTTTCATCCACATTTGAACCGAACGCTCCTCGCCAAAATCGAAAAGCATGCCACGCAATTCAGGGAGATAGGAACGAAACATTAAGCCCTGTTCCCGCTCGGTTTCCGTGCGCATGATTTCGCAATCAAAACGTATCGGACTCGTTGGCGTCTCAACGGTCACCGCTTCGATGCGCCCTTCCGCATGGGCTGACGAGCTTAAAATACCGAGTATCCACCCAGCGACAATGAGTAAAGAGAGTGCAAACGGTAGCCAAGGGCGAATAGGCGGTTTCATAAATCCATTTTTGGCGTTTAAAGCCGGAATGGTCAATGTGAAAACGGCACGCCTTCGCCATCGACCAAACGAATTTCAGAAGCCATTAGACCCTTCTCGCCGGGACCATAACGGACGAGAAGCTCCTGATCTGGTCTAACTTCTGCCAAACCATAACGCCGGAGCACCTCCATATGGAGGAAGATATCCGGCGATCCTTCGCCCTCATTGGCAAATCCAAAGCCACGCAACCGATTAAACCATTTTACCCTAACTTTCACCAACGGGCTCGTCGGCGTAACGGCAACGTGCGTGCGCGGCGGCGGCAATTGAGACGGATGCACCGCCGTCGATAAGTCCATAGAAACAATGCGTAAGACTTGCCAACCGCGCCGTCCCGCTATCGCCTCAAAAACAAGCCGAGTTCCTTCATAAGCAACCCGAAAACCGTCGCGTTGAAGACATGTGACATGTAATAATATATCTGGGCCACCGCCGTCTGGAACGACAAACCCAAACCCTTTAGCAACGTCAAACCACTTTATGGATCCGGATAGAGAAACCGGGGCAGTCAAGATCGAATTTGCCGAAACATCACTCACATCCTGGCTGCGACGATTTTCTGACGGCATCGGAGCACCCAAACCTTCTTTAACCATGCGACTCACCCCAACTGAATGATATTACGTTACGGCATTTTGCTAAATAATGGCAACTGAATTTAAATTCAAATATTAATTTTGATAGTTTTATAAAACAATGAAATAT
>JAPJMW010000170.1 GCA_026461505.1 Beijerinckiaceae bacterium | reverse complement strand
TAACGACGGACCAGGTCGTCGCTCTGACAACGGCTCAGTTCGCCAATCTAACGACAACTCAGGTTTCCAATCTTACGACGGCACAGGTTGCGTCGATTGAGACAGTTGATCTTATAGCACTAACCACGGCCCAGGTAGTCAAGCTGACGACTGACCAGATTACAGCATTAACAACATACCAAATCCCTTATTTGACGACTGCACAGATCTCCAATCTGACTACCGCCCAAACTTCAGCGTTTACCGATGAAGACCTTGCGGTTATGACGACAGCCCAAATCGCGAATTTGTAATCTGTAAATGACAAAATAGACGTCAATTAAATAATTTTTCACCTTCTTTAGGTTAATTATTAATTTTACTCAATTAACTTGGGAAGATAGAATGGAAAATTCAGAATTGCATAAATTAAGTGAAGCAATATCTCTTCAAGTAGCTCAAAAATATGTTGCCGCAAAAATCCTCTACGAGGAAATATTAAAGGATTTTCCGAGTAACGTCATTGCACTGAATAATTTGGCAATTTTATCGGATGATGAGATAAAAGAAAATTTGTTACTAAGAGCCTTGTCAGTCGAAGTAAAAAATTTCGACGCAAACGTAAATTTAGCAAATTTTTATTTTGATAAAGGTAATCAAGAAAAATCAATCGAATACTTCTTAAATACGTTAGAACACAATTCCAACCGGCCAGACATATTTCTAAAATTAGGCGATGCCTATTTTGGTAAAAAACAATTTGATGAAGCAGTAGACGCCTATAAATCTGTCGATCTTTTATCACCTAATAACGACGCAATATTCCAGCGCTTAGGCCAAGTTTACGCACTTAAGGCAATGCTCGATATTGATACTGATAATTCCCATGACGAAGCAATTTTCTACTTTAAGCAGGCGCTCACTATCGACCCTAATTTGAAATTGCCGAATGAATTTATTGCTCAATATTTAGAAGGAAAGGGGCGGCCGTCTGAAGCAATACTCTACAGAAATAACATTAGTGAGCCAAATTTTCTTAAATTGCTCCCGGCACCTCAGGAAAAGCGCAAGGTACTGATTATTCAGGCAGCAGGTGATGGAAATTTACAATTTCGCACAGTCATTCCGAATACAGTAAACACTTATGGAATAATGACAATTGAATATAGCAGTGAAAAAAGCTTTGATGATATTGGAAATTTCGACGCTGCAATTAATTGCATCGGAAACCCTGACTTCCTACCTAATAAATTAGTTGATAAATTGAAAATCTTACAAAATAAATTTTCTAACAAGATAATGAACCCGGTCGAGAAGGTATTACAAACAAGGCGTGACAAAATAAAAAAATTACTTTCCGACATCGATGGCGTGGTGGTGCCAGAAACAACAATTTTAAATAATGCTAGCTTACGCAACATTATTAATAAAAAAGATATTTCAAATTTAAGTGTAAGATATCCATTTATAATTCGCCCAATTGGTGGTCATGGCGGAATAGGAATGGCTCTTATAAATAACCCAAATGAACTATCCCAATATCAAGTCTCTAATGCCGAGGCCTTTTATTGTATAAACTATCATGACTATAAATCGGATGATGGTTATTTCCGTAAATATAGAACGCTATTCATTGATCGAAAATTGCATCAATACCATTTAGCAATTTCTAAAAATTGGCTCGTTCATTATTTCTCCGCTGACATGCTATCTGAGCCATTTAAAAGATTGGAAGAGCAGCGCTTTCTTGAATCTCCAGTAGAAGTTATCGGCACTAAAGCTCAACATGCTCTCACGAAAATCGCCGAACGTCTTGATTTGGACTATGCAGGTATCGATTTTACAATCTTAAAAGATGGTAATTTATTAGTTTTTGAAACAAATCCCTTAATATCTGTCTATCCAGTAGACCCTGCCGAATTTAGCTACAAAGTACCCTATGTTAATTCTATATTTGATGCCGTGGATCATATGTTGGATAAGTTTGCCTTAAGCTGAGGGTTCATCGATCTGAACAGGTGCTGGTCTTGCAGTCTCAAATCGTAATCACCGAATGGCGACACGATAATATAGAAATCAAGAAAAGATTATTCGAATATAAATAAGCGCCCTAAACGACGAGAGTTGGCATAAATATTGCTAACCAAGCTCCGTTAGGCCTTTATTAAGCTCAAACCGTTACGCAATAAAAAAAATTTCATATGAAAGGAAAATTTATGAAAATTCTGATTACTGGAGGTGCAGGATTTATTGGTAGTTATGTAACGGAAGAACTGCTTAAAAGTGGCTATGAAGTTGTATGTTTGGACAATTTCTCCAAATATGGTCGTATCGACCGAGATTATTATTCCAATCCGAAATTTACACTTATTGAAGGCGACGCAACGGTCCCGAGCACACTAATCGATGCTTCGGCTGGCTGTGATTACATCATTGCTGGTGCTGCAATGATCGGTGGCATTTCATATTTCCATAAGTATGCCTACGACCTGATGGCGACAAATGAAAGAATTATGGCTGCCACTTTCGATGCGGCTATTAAAAGATACAATGACGGAATATTGAAAAAAATTATTGTGATCAGCTCCAGTATGGTTTTTGAGAGAACTGATACCTATCCGTCAAAAGAATCCGATCTGTTGCGAATTCCATTTCCCGCAAGCACGTATGGCTTCCAAAAACTGGCAACGGAATTCTTTGCGAAAGGTGCTTATGAACAATATGGGCTTCCCTACACGATTGTTAGGCCCTTTAATTGCGTCGGTATCGGGGAGCAAAAAGCATTATCGGAAGATATAATTCCGAGCGGCAATATTTCACTCGCACTATCCCACGTACTTCCAGATTTGACCCAGAAAATGATACGTGGTCAGAGGCCTTTAAGGATACTGGGCGATGGTTCACAGATCCGTTGCTATACCCACGGTACTGATATTGCCCGTGCAATCAGGATCTGTCTTGATAATCCAAACGCCCTGAACGAGGATTTCAATATATCAACGGAACGCGCCACTTCTGTGTTGGAACTCGCAACGTTAGTTTGGCGGCATTTTGAAAAAGGTGAACCGCAACTAGCCTATGATGAGCCTTACCTCTATGACGTACAAAAAAGAATTCCAGATGTTTCAAAGGCAAAACAGTTATTGGGTTTTGAAGCACAGGTTTCACTTGAAGATTCAGTGACTGAAGTTTGTAACTGGGTGGGTCGCGCGATCGAGGAGGGCCTGTTTTGAAACGGGTCATTATAGTTGGAGCGGGATATGTAGGCCTCACTTTAGGTGTCGCATCAGCTAAAGTTGGATACGAAGTTCTATTCGTTGACATTAATTCGGATATCGTTTCCGCACTAAACAATCGGAAGGCGACATTTTATGAAAAGGGTCTTCAAGAAGGATTAGATAGCTACTTCTCCACGAAAAAAGACATAGCCTTTTCATCTCTACATGACCTCTACGAAAATTATGAACCGAAGCAGAGTATCTTTATTGTAAGCTTGGGAACGCCACTAGGTCCCGATTCAAAAGCTCTCCTTCTGCCCATCGAGAAGGTAACTGAAGAGGTTGTCAAATGGATGGGTGCAGCTGATCTACTAGTTCTCAGGTCAACCGTAGCTGTCGGTACATCAAGGCATCTTCTTAATAAAATTAACGGCCTAAAAAATATAAGCTTTTGTCCAGAAAGGACAATCGAGGGTAAAGCTCTTGAGGAATTACATCTGTTACCACAAGTCGTATCCGGAAGTACGATCGAAGCAAGAGATTTAGCCGCGGAATATTTTGAAAGAATAACACCTACTGTTTTGCATGCCGAAACCTTAGAGACGGCTGAACTAATTAAATTAGCCTCCAATACATTTAGAGATCTAAATTTCGCATATTCAAATCTACTCGCCTTGATTGCCAATGAGCATAAGGTAAACGTCAACGAATTAATTAAGCTTTCAAATTTTCGCTATGAGAGAAATACGATAGCATTTCCCGGTTTGGTTGGCGGCCCCTGCCTCGAAAAAGATGCCTATATTCTTGCCCAAAGCTATCCAAGAATCGAATCAAATTTTATTCTTGAAGCTAGAAAGCTTAACGAAGATATGGTGATGCAGGCCATAAAATTCATTGCCGTCGAGTGCAGAGATGCAAATTCAACCGTTTTAATTTGTGGCGCTGCATTTAAAGGTCGTCCAGTTACAAGCGATACTCGTGGATCATTCGTATTCGCCATTATTGATGGATTAAAAGCAGCAAATATCAAGAAAAATAATATCCATGTTTTAGATCCTGTAGTGCAAAACGTAGGTTCTGATGTCAAAGTCATTAATCACATTGATGAACTTAATGAGAAATATGATTTTATGATACAATTGACAAATCATGAGCTTTTCGAGGATCCAAAATTTGATACTTTTATAGATAACGCTGTTTCTCACGTTATATCATTTTGGCCGAGAAAAAAGCCAACTAAAAGGCAGCAAAAATCGCTATATTTGGGCGGTACCAACTAGGTTCGAAAATCTAAGAATTTGAATATAACAGGCTACGGAACAATGACGAGAAAATCTCGCTTAATAGTTGTGCCTCCGCAACATCTTGGGCACGAACTACATGTAGGAAGAAGTATCGTCTGTGATATGTTTAAGGGTGGCTTTATATCATCTGAACTAGGTGATGTAATTATTACAGGATTGAGCGACCGGAAGTTTTTTTACGAAGGATTTTTTGACCCAACTCGAGTGATGGATTTTTCGCAACTTCCTGGATTACAGAATCCAATTCGTCCACCTAAGACGCTCGATGAATATCTGAATATTGAGTCAGATTTCTTCTTAAAATTCCCTATTTTTGAAAATTTTCAAATTATAAATTTGAAAGATTACGCTGCTCCACAAACATATTGCACGCTTACCACGAGTGATGAAATGAGGGAGATCGGCTATAATATTCCGCCGCGCTACTACGATGAAGAATTCAAAAAAATCTCTAAAAACTTCAACTTTATTTCAAAAAATGAAGTAGAGACTATTGTTTCTAATTCCTGCCAACTATTTATTGTTATCCACCATCGGTATGGATCCTCAATCGATGCATTATTAAAAATTTGTGCGAAATTTCCAATCGAAGTGCTAAAAATAGTTTTCACGTCCAATGCGCCGGAACTAAGCTTACAGCTCAATGGAACGCAAAACATATCTGTCATCGATAACCTAAGAACTTACGCGACACTTTTGCAGGATGAGCGGTGTAAGCTTCTGATATCTGAATGGTCGGGCGGAGGTCAAATATCTCAATATACGTTGGGACCGCATGGTGTTGTTTGGTATTATTACGATCACTATCCAGATGTCTTCAACTTTACAATGACCCATAAAATATGGGAATTAAATGCTACTCTGGGTAATTATTTTAATTGTTGGGATTTTAAATGTCCAAGTGGTTGTAGAATTCAACATTTCAGTAATTTAGACAGTTTAATTCGTTGGCCTGGGTAGCGTAATAATGAAAATTATCAAATAAAAATCGACCATATGGGCCTCTTAGCCTAATTTAGATTGAGCAGACCGTTTGATTTAAAAGGAATGGAAATTATTCTTATAAAATTGTAATTTTATCCAACAAAGCAGCTGATGGTAGGCAGGAATTAGTATGAACCGAGATCAATTTGAAACTCTAATGTTGGCGGAATTGGAAAAGATGTGGGCACCGTTTACGGCGAACTTGCCCATAAAATATGATGTCGCTGCCGCATTGAACGGTCTTAAGCATTATAAAGAACTCCATGTGCAAGATTTTATTCGATATGCAATATTGATTAACTCAAAGATTCAATTTGCTATTACCTCAGAAAAAGAGGACGGAATGAATTCGCCGGGCATTTTGTGGGACCGCCTCACAATCTTGAATTGTAAACTCTTTTTTGCCTCCACTGAAAGTCCACACTTTGATGTCAAATTGCATAACAAAAACGCTGACGTTCGTTCTGAATTGACGTCTGTTCTTAATGCGTTGCATAAAGCAAAGCTACCGAGACATATTCTGCTTGCAAAAGAGGCGACCGAAAGGCAGACAACTGCACCCGACATCGGAATTGCATTGTGGCAACTTCAAAGTTCCAATCTCGCGATGTGGATTAATCAGGATCTCTTATATACGGTTAGCGTAGACGACGTAGATTCGACACGTCTCAGGGATTATATCAGGTTCTTTTCTGAGGCAAATAAGATTAGGAATACAGCAATTGAGCATATTGACCTGTATTATGCCCAAAAGACAGCTAACGTATAAGGATTATTCATTTTGGCGATCGGATCTGAACAACTTTAATGGCCAAGTCTGAAGGAATTATGCAAATAATTACAGATTTCTAGCATACTAGATTACGCCGATTTATCGCTTAGAGTGTTCCTTGTTAAAAACCCAGAACCTCTGTACAAAGAGACGGTATACTTATGTACGTTCTAACGGCCAAATCCAGCACGGCCTGTCGTTAAATTTAAGAAAGTCCGTGCCGGAATATCACCTCTCAAAGAATGTGCAAGACCAGTTTTTTGCAACATTAGGATAATTAAACTTTAGAAATTTTGATTAAGTGAATTTGATAAGAGTCATATTTAAGATTTTTTTTATTCCAAATTGTTCATCAAAACTATACTTAGCCCTAATCTTTCATACGCGGATCTAATTGCGTTAGTAACTGCTGGATTTTCATGCGCCTTAAACAGAGCTTTTAGATTTTCAGGAATATTCGCCCCTGTACTTAATACGCCTAGTCCGCAGTGATGATGAAATTCAAACGAAGGTCTCACTTCTGCCAATTGTTCCCAAAATTGATATACGCCGAAATTTCGTTCCCTAATCTGGGTATCATGAAATAAGACAATTCCATTATCAGATAATTTTGGTAACCAATCTAAAAAATCCTGCCTAACATCCTCATAGAAATGGCGCCCATCTATATGCAGTAGGTCTATTGACTTGTCTTCAAAGTGGGGAAGCGCCTCCGCGAACGTCATTCTTTTGAGATGGGCGAACGAACCGTAGTTTTCAGCTCTATGCCGCTCAACTTCCTCAAAGATCTGATCAGGATAAAATCCCGCGTGATCGTCTCCCTGCCACGTATCTATTGCATAGCATTGAGTGTCTAATTTGTATGCGGCAACTGCCTGGCAAAAAGCAAAAAATGAATAGCCATGATGAGTGCCTAGCTCTGCAATTACTTTAGGCCTCATGGCCTCTGTCAAAAAAAATGCAAACGGAGCATGTTGATGCCATGCGCTAGGTTGCAACCAACGCGGCATCATGAATGAAGCCTCAGATATCGTTGACTGAAACATTTGCTTACTGTCTTGGAAATTTGATGAACCAGATTGTTCCATATTTCACCTGCCGTTTACTGTTTCTTCTCTTAAATCATTTACTAATGCAGTTATAAATATTTTCCAAATATTAAAATTGATTAAATATTTGCCATAATTACGGTAATAAATTAAGTTAAGAGCGAATGATAATTCTGTTTTTGTTTGTTTTAAAAGGTTTAACTGTGAACCAGTTTGGAATTCATCTTTACCATATCGCGTATTCTCAGGAGACCCTACAATCGGCTCCCGCTGAATTTCTCATACTGGATAATCTCAAAAATGAGCGGCCGGACTGGTTCGAGTATTGGCCGATTAGGAATTTTCTGAATTCTTCGGTTCTAAACGAAAACGATTTTTATGGCTTCTTTAGCCCTAAATTCAGTCTTAAGACCGGGCTTAATGCGGCTTCAGTTAGGCAGTTTGTTGCTAGCGATGGCGGAATATCGGATTGCTACATCATTTCACCCCAGCCTGATATGGGGGCTTTCTACCTGAACGTATTTGAGCAAGGTGAGGCCTTCGATAACGGAACAATGGCTACTATTCAGGCGGCAGCCAACGAGGCCGGACTAAATTTGTTGATCGAAGGTCTCGTTATGGATTCGCGGCGTATCGTATTTTCAAATTATTTTTTGGCTCGCCCTACCTTTTGGAGAGCTTGGCTCAATTTCAATGAAATTATTTTTAGCCACGCGGAAAATGAGAATACAGAGTTAGGAAATTTATTGCGAGAACCTACATCGTATAACGATGTACAGCGCAAGGTTTTTATACAGGAACGAACAGCTTCGTTGCTCTTAGCGACCAACCCTCATTGGAAGTGCGTACGATATAATCCCTTCAAATTGGCTTGGTCGGGAACACCCCTTAATCAATTTCCATTGGAGGCCGTGATTAGTGATGCGTTGAAAATCGCGTACACAGAAACCCGAGACCAAGAATATTTGTCTGCGTATACTTCCGTTCGAGCTAATCTTCAAAAAAGATAATAATAAATTTAAAATACCTTGCGTGTCGCTTCCTTCAATTTGATTGAAAGGAAATATCAGTTGTTACCTATAAATTAACGTTGTTAATTAGAGAACTATCAATGATAAGTAGTCTCAATTTACGTCGGATTTGTTTCAATTAATGAATGTATTGCTGTTTCAAACTCAGATACAATTCGTTTAGTATTAAATAAATTGGCATGATTTTCCCTGACGCGGCGCCTTAGCTGAGCTAATTTTTCCGGCTTCTTGACAAATTCAATAGCCTTATTGCGGTACTCATCCAAGGTCGAACAAATTTGCTCGTCAAGCTCCATGCAACGTGACAAGCTTCCTGCCATCCGAGAGACATAAGTTGATCCGCTTAACGTCAATAGAGGTAATCCGGCCCACAGCAGGTCATTTGCTGTCGTTCCCGCATTATAGGGATAGGTGTCTAGAAAGATATCGGCAACTTGGAAGCGTGCAAGATAGTCACGAGGATCGATACGTCCAGCGAAAACAAGCCGATCGTTACTAACGCCGTGCTGGTTAGCGAAATTTATCAGGTTCTTCTTTGACCAGTCATTATCTTCTAAAATCCATAGAATTGTATTGTCGGTATTTTTAATGATATCGAGCCAAATGCTGAACAACTCTTCATTGAATTTGAAGTTGTTATTGAAGCAACAAAATATAAATTTCTCATTATCGATGCCGAAATCGGATTTCGATTTCCTTTCACCTATTAGACGCTTTGAATCGGAAACCTGGAATACCCTCGGCAAATACAGGGGCTTTTCACTGAAATTATTTGCCAATTCCCGAGGAAAAATAAAATCATCAGCGACTACATAATCAACATAGGGTATTCCCGTCGTACCAGGATATCCAAGGTATGCAATTTGAACTGGCGCCGCTCCCTGTGCAATAATATTTGGCCTCGCTCTTCCGCTCAATCCTTGAAGATCAACCAATACGTCGATTTCATTTTTTTGAATTAAATCTGCCGCCTGAATGTCAGTCAAATTTCCGATAGGATGGAAATGATCAAATGAGTTTCTAACGCGCTGGCGGAAAGCTGTACCATCCTCTGGGCTCCAGCAAAAAGCATGTATTTCAAATTTATTACGGTCATGAAGCTCATACATTTCAACTGTTAGCAATGAAACGGCATGCATTGATAGATCGGAAGACGCGTAACCAATACGAATTTTATCGTGGCCATATCTCTTCGTAGTCGCGACGCGGCGATTAAATTTTTCTATCCGAGTAGCTCCAAACCGCTTCGAACATGAAAACTGAGCCTCCGGGCTGTCTGTCAAAGATAAGATGCTTAGTGGGGATGCCATGTCCTCGATTGGTTTTCTACAAAATTCATCGTCTGTAAGAATGGGCCATTTACATTGCTTTTGACGTAGGTGTATCCAGTGCTGAAGTACGCCATCTTGATTGCCGTCAAGCAATAAGCTTTCATATAAATAATTCTCAGCCGTATCATAGATACGCATTATTTCATTTAGGCGGCCTAAATTATTGAGAAGCTTAATTTGATGATCGAGATCTAACTTCTCCAAAGATTGGTTAATATTTTTTCCGGTTTCCCAAATTTTAAGCGCTTCGGATTGACGCGTTAACTTTTCTAAGATCGTGCCAAGATTTAGATAGGCTTGTATAAAAAATGGTCTTATTTTGATCACATTTTCATAGCAGTCCCGCGCTGCATTATCACTGCCCAATTGGGAATAAAGGGAGCCCAAATTACAAAGCGCAGCGAATTGCTCGGGTGTATTTAGGTTAATATAGCGTCGATAGACATAGATTGCTTCTTCGTATCGTTCATCTGCGATTAGTCGTTCGCATGTCTCGATAACACTCTGTATTGAATTAAATGAATCTGGATGGATAAAAATTGCAACGTTATTTTCCGTCACCGACGAAATCATGCGATCCGATAAGTCTTTTGTAATAATACTATTCGACAATTTCATTGATACTAATTCGTCGATAATGCCATCCTCAATCCTATTCAATTTTTGATAAATTTTGGCTCTGGTCTCATAAAATAAATGATAAGTGCTATTAACTTTAATGGCGCGGTCTAGGTGACTAAGAGCTTGTTTAAATTTTTCATTATTAAAAAATATGACTGCTAACGAATAGTTGGCTACTACATTATCCGAATCAAGCGCTAGTGCCGCAGTGAATTGGTTAACGGCGGCGTCCATTTGCCCAAGTTTTTGATACTCAAGGCCCAACTGAACAATTTTCTCAACTTCAACTGACATGAAATTAAAGTTCCTCTTGAGTGTCGATTACCCTGTTAAGGTATTTTCCGTAATTTGTTTTTTCAAATTTTGTGGCTAGTGCTCTAGCCTTAGAGACCGTAATAAAGTTATTTTTTAACGCAATTTCTTCCAAGCAAGCGATCTGAATACCTTGCCGCTTCTGAACGGTTCTAACAAATTCTCCAGCCTCAATAAGTGAATCATGTGTGCCCGTATCAAGCCACGCATAACCACGGCCAAGACGCTCAACGTAGAGGGTACCCTTTTCAAGATAAGCTCTATTAACATCTGTAATTTCATATTCACCTCTAGCCGAGGGTTTAATATTTGCAGCAATATCTAAAACTTTATTGTCGTAAAAATAGAGACCTGTAACAGCCCAGTTCGACCGGGGTTGTACTGGCTTTTCTTCGATGGTTTGTGCGCGCTCGGCCTCGTCGAAACTGACGACGCCATATCGTTCAGGGTCTTCAACATGGTATGCAAAGACAGTTGCTCCGCTCTTCCGTTTGGAAGCCGAAATCAACTTTTCGGTTAAGTTTGCGCCGTAGAAAATATTATCACCCAATACGAGTGCGACACTGTCAGTTCCAACGAAAATCCGTCCAATCGTAAAGGCCTGCGCAAGGCCATCAGGCTTCTGCTGAACGGCATACGAAATATTGATGCCCCAATCCGATCCGTCACCCAATAAATGGCCGTAATTGCTCATATATTCCGGGCTGGATATCAACAGGATATCTTTAATGCCGGCCAGCATCAAAACCGACAAGGGATAATAGATCATCGGTTTGTCATAGACCGGAAGGAGCTGCTTATTAACGGCCATCGTCGCGGGATAAAGTCTTGTGCCTGACCCGCCGGCTAAGATAATGCCCTTCATTGGAATTCCCCTTGGATGATTTCTGAAACGATTAATCGCACCGCGTCGCGTCCATCTTTTGGATTAATGTGGAACGCTTCGCTAATAGCCTGCGTATTAAGACAAGAATTTTTTGGTCTGCGTGCTGGCGTTGGGTATTCGCTTGTAGATATTCGCTCAATGCGGGACGCGGGTCGGCCATATTCAGTTAAAATTTCCATAATATGTCCGGCAATATCGGCCCAGCTTACGTAACCCGAATTACAAAAATGAAATGTGCCGCGTTGAGCGTCTTTTGATGATATAAGTTCTGTTGTAATGTGAACAAGGGCGGCTGCCAATTCGCGCGCTGATGTTGGTGCGCCTATTTGATCGCTTACAACGCGCAGGACGCTTTGATTGGCGGAAAGCCGTATCATTGTCTTTATAAAATTGGAGCGATAGGGGCTTACGACCCACGATGCTCTGATAATGGCGTGGTTTGGGTTATGCGTGCGCACTTCGCGCTCACCGGCTTCCTTGCTCAAACCATAAACATTGATGGGTCCGGTAACGTCAGTCTCAATATAGGGGCGATCAAGGTCACCTGAAAAAACATAGTCAGTCGATACATGCACGAGCGGAATACCGAGGTTAGCCGTCAATTGAGCCAGCTTTGCAGGGCCATCACGATTGATCAGGAACGCTTCGCTCGTATTATCCTCGGCCTTGTCGACAGCCGTGTAGGCTGCGAGATTAATGACACAGTGCCATACATTGCTAAAAAGCATGCTACGCATTTTTTCGGCGTCGCTGAGATCGAAATCTTGGCGCGTCGGGAAAACCAACTCGGTCTCAGAAATTGAGCCAAGCGCCTTCATAGCCTGGCCTACTTGCCCATCGCCGCCGGTTACCAAGATACGCTTCATTAGCCTGCCAATCCCCGGCGTGTCGTGGTACCCTTTGTTGTTAGAAGGGGGCTCCACCAGGATTCATTTTCAAGATACCATTTGACCGTTTTTTCTAAACCCGATTCAAAGCTTTCGAGTGGCTGCCAACCCAAGTCGCGACGGAGCTTGGAGCTATCAATTGCGTAACGAAAATCGTGGCCAGGTCGGTCAGCGACGAAGCGAATTTGGTCCGCATAGCGACTTCCGTTGGCTTTCGGCTTAATGACATCCAATATGCTACATAGCGTAGTAACGACGTCAATATTGCGACGCTCGGCATTACCTCCAACCGTGTAGGTTTCACCAACAGCGCCACGTTCGAATACCGCTTTAATCGCCTGCGCATGATCCTCAACAAAGAGCCAGTCTCTAATATTTTCACCCTTTCCATATACGGGTAAATCATCGCCCGAAAGCGCCCGCAAAATAATCAATGGAATGAGTTTCTCGGGGAAGTGATAGGGGCCATAATTATTCGAGCAATTGGTAATAGTGATCGGAAGGCCATAGGTATGGTGCCAGGCCCGCACGAGGTGATCCGATCCGGCCTTAGATGCTGAATAGGGCGAGCGCGGATCGTAAGCCGTTTGTTCGTCAAATAAGCCTGTATCACCCAACGTCCCAAATACTTCGTCCGTTGAGACGTGATGAAAGCGAAACGTCTCCTTGCGCTCACCGGACAGCGAGGACCAATGATAGCGAGCGGCCTGAAGCATCGAATAAGTACCAACAAGATTGGTTTCAATAAAGGCGCTGGGTCCATCGATTGAACGATCTACATGGGATTCCGCGGCCAGATGAACCACAATATCGGGATCAAATGACTTAAAAGTGCTTTCAAGTAAGACTGCGTCGCAAATATCGCCATGAATGAATTGATAGTTTGAGCTTTGCGCCACAGGTGCGAGCGACGTCAGCGTTCCCGCATAGGTTAATTTGTCATACGCAAGGACATTAAAAGATCCGCTATTTACGAGTTGACGTGTGAGGCAAGAACCGATGAAGCCTGCGGCCCCGGTGATGATGACGCGTTTCAGTTGATCCCTCGGCGTAACCATTTTATGCAATCTCCGTTAACGACATCGGCGTACCATCATAAGTAAAAGGACTCTCGAAGTCTTTGAATCTTGGCAAGGCCGCATCCTTTGGGGAGAGCAAGCTAGTTGATGAAGGGGCGGGCCAATTTATATTCAGGTCCGTATCATTCCAAACAAGGCCGGCATCGCACTCTGGCGAATAAAAGTCGGTGACTTTGTAAGCGACTTCGGTATCTGGCTCCAACGTTATAAGGCCATGGGCAAAACCTGCCGGGATGTAGACTTGACGTCCATTAGCGGCGGATAATTCTACTGAAACATGTTGTCCGTAGGTTGGTGAGCCGCGCCGAATATCGACTGCCACATCAAAAATTGCACCGCGTGTGCACGATACGAGTTTCCCCTGCGCGTGGGGCGGCACTTGGAAATGTAGACCACGGACTGTGGAGGCGGATTTCGAATAGGAGCAATTGTCCTGGCAAAAAGAAACTTCGTCCGCATGACTCAAAAAACGTCGCGCGCTAAACGTTTCAGCAAACCAGCCGCGATCGTCGACAAATCGGCGAATGTTAAAAACAACAATGGACATTCATACTCCTGACAATCCGACTAGGCCTTCTATAGTCACCAACAACATAAAAATTTCTTAAATTCGAAGCACGAAGCCCGAATTGGAGGAGTGTAGTGCCTTCGTCGCCGTCAGTGCCACCTCGTAAGGGCTCAGCAATGTTGCTGGATCTTCTTCAAAGAAGTTATTCCGACGCATTTCAGTATCGGTGCGGCCGGGTACGATGCAATTGACGCGAATTTCATCATCTTCCCATTCCTCGGCAAGCCCTTGGGTTAGATTAACAATAGCCGCTTTACTGGCCGAATAGGGCACATAGCCGCCGCGTCCCCTGGTGTAGGATGACGAGGAAAAATTCAAAAGCATTCCCTTTGTTTCACGTAACGATTCAAAACTCGCCTTTGCCACATTGAGCGTCCCAAGGAGATTAATTTGTATTTGATCGGCCATCATCTCTGCCGTCTGCTCTGCAATGGGCTTGGTTAGCAGGAGGCCTGCAGTATTAATGACATAATTTAATTTGCCGTGGCTCTTGTGAGCTTGTTCAATGGTCCGCTCGACATCGCCAAATTTAGCAATATCGCACCCAGTTGCACGGGACGCGACAGAGACTTGGCAGCCTGAGCCAACAAGGATTTGTTGCATGGCTAAGCCGATGCCCGCCGAGCCACCAAAAATAAGCGCTGACTTTCCCTTGAAATCGACGCCCTTTAAATTGGGATCAATTTTGTTTGAGCGAATTCGAAAAAATTCGTCAGCAATCACGAGGTCCGATTCTTCTGTGACTTTAATGTTTTCAGATGATCCACGTACAATTTTAATCCGGGCAAAGGGGTCAACCGCTAATACCACGCCGCAGTCGTCGGTGAAATCGCCGAGCCGTTCAGAGCTTAGTTGTTGGTATGCTGCACTAAGACGCGTAAAGCGGAATGCTTGCGGGGTTTGTCCACGCCATATCTTGTTGCGATTAGGGATGGATTGGATCAATCCGTCATTTTCAACAATGATGGTATCGCTTGCTGGAATAGCAACGTCGACTGCCTCAAATTCTTCAAGCGCATCAATGACTTCGAATAAAATTGATTTATTCAGAAAGGGTCTAGCGGCTTCGTGAATGATGATATTCTTGGGCGGGTTGATGGACATATGCTTAAGCGCAGAAAGGGTCGAGCCCTGACGGGTCGAGCCGCCAATAATGACTTCCGCATTTTTATATTTCGACACGATCGACCGTGTCATATCGATCAAGTCGCCTGGTGCGACAACAACAATTTTTGCCTCGGGCCCGACCGCTACGAGGCAATCCAAGCTATGCTCAAGCAGGGTCTTACCCGCAATTCGAATGAATTGCTTTGGGATGTCCCAACCCACCCGGCTGCCGCTGCCTCCGGCCAGCATGATAAAGGAAAAATCGTTCATGTACGTACTTTCCGTAAATACTTACGATGCTATTTTCTGCTTAAGCATCAGATCTTTTTTTTCAGCGAATTCCTTAATTTTTTGGAACAGCTCGTTATCCATTGAGCACTCCCGATCCGCAAATTTGTCCAAAACCTTTAACACACGAACAACGCGGCCATATTTATTCTGTACCATCGCGTCAATTACATTTAGTCGGCAAACGAGCATGTGGACTAATCCACCCTGATCGACAGTTGAAGGCGATTCGACGTGCGACACGTAGTCCGGGATAGATACTTTCCAATTTCCAAAATTTTCGGTCAGGTTCAGGTCGATGTCAGACGGCACGGATATTTTGGTGCCTAGGAATTCTGCCTCACGTAAAATGAAGGGCGTAAATTCAAAGCGTTGGGTGTAATCCCAAGGCGCATTAACGCCTGTAACGACTTTATTTCCTTCGTGCCGGTAGAAAAACATATCGATCGTCATTCCGGTTTCGAGATGACCGACGGGCAGTTGGTACATTTTACTGCCCCGTAGATATTCGAAATAGATATGGAATTTTCCAGTCTTTAAAATTGCCTCGACAATATCAAACTGGTCCTCCCAACCGAATAACCCGACGTCAATATCCTTGTCGTGTGACAATACGGTACCGATGCGAGCGTAGCCGAGAAGTGTTCCAGACACGAGAAAGAGCTGCTTGCCCACAGACTGAAGCACTTCTTGCAGATCGGACAAGGCCTTTCCGGCTCCATCTGGGTCAAATTCCGTCTTCTTTTCTGATATCAATTCCTTAAGCTCGGCACCTTCTGTACCCATTTCAACGGCTTCAATTTTTGCTTCACCACCGGCTTCGCAATAAGTTTGAATAAAGCGGTCTAAATTGTAAATTGACGCTTTATAATCACCCAAATGACAGTAAGCCTCTGCTAGGCGATGAAATGCTACAAAGTTTTCACGCCCCATAATCGAATCTGGCGCATGCTTGATGACGCTCTGCCATTTATCTGCCTTAGCAAATGAAATGACGGCATGAAGATTAACGTTATCTCTTAAATCGTCATCCACGCCTAATGGGATCGCACCCAAAATATGTAAATAGCAGCGGGCAAGGGCCTCCCAATCAATTGTATCCCTCAAAAGCGAGTGCCGCTCAGTTATCCGATATTTTAGGCTCGTCAGTACAGCCAAGTCCGGACCAGTCTTTAAAAAGCCCAAGATAATTTTTTCGGCTAAGATAAAATCTTCAAAATCAATTGCCAATTCTATAGCGTCGAGCCAATTGGCTATATCGGTATCGCGCGAAACGGCACTGGCGCGTATTGATGGCGCCTTCTTTATGAGCGCGTTAATGGTTTGAATGACAATGTGCGACTTGCCGAGTGGCGCGATGTCGCTCGATAGAGAGCCCGACAGAATTGAACGATAGGCGTGGTAAATTAAGAAAGACCGCTCGGGCCGGACGCCGTTGGCCATGGACAAAGTTGTCAATAAAATGACAATTGGTGGCTGGCGGGAACCTCTGGCCAGGTGCATCATATCGGGGTTCATGAGCTCCTCGAGGCCAATTTCCTCAACAGCCTTGACGATTTCATCGTCATTTTTGCTCTGGAACGCCTCTGTGAGGGATTTGATGGCCGCTAAGGTCGTTGCTTTAACACGCATGAACAGCGTATCCTTGTGATAGGGATCAATGTTGGAACGGACTTAGCAATATTTATGCCGCTTGATGTTAGCGGCTCTTAACCAGCTTCACGGCGCGACAAATTTCATAGTAAAGAGTGCCGGGGTTGGCCGATTTTTTTGAGTAGCGGGTTCCAAATGGCAAAAGAGAAGGCCGAAAAAGTTGAAGCAGAGGTAAATGAGTTTCTCGCGCTCAACGAAGGCGAGCGCCTCGATGCGCTTTCAAAGGTAAGAAAAGCCTTTGAGGAGTTAGACAGCTATCCCGACCGGATTGAGGCCAACGCACGACGCGTCAAATTACTTGAGCTCTGGAATAAGTTAATCAACATGCGTGGCGCTGACGTTGTCACCACGGATAGCGAGACCGCAGACGGGGAAGTACAGGCCGAGGTCGAGGTCCAGCCAATTGATGATTTGAACGAACAATCGAACGAAATTCATCCCGCTCCATCCGCTGAATTGTTGGAAATGGTTAACGACGACGATCATGAGAAAAGCAAGGCCGTCTCATTTGCGGAACAAAATGAAGAGCCACGCGAAACAATAGCGCAGTCGTTTCCGGAATTATTGCACCATGTGAAAGTCGAGGAGTTTCCGGAGGAGGGCTTGCCGCCTGATCACGGCGTAACCGCTGAGGACTTTATTGGTCCTATGCCTCAAAAGCGTCTCGAGCCGTCCCATGACATCGAATTGGAGAGGGTACGCCTCAAATTAATCAAAACCGGCCTACTGCATGACACGGTCTTGCCTGCGGGAACTATCATCTCTGTTATACCTGTCGATGCCCAGCATATTCTCGAGAGCGGAATGGCTGATTATATTACTGCCTCCGACTGACTTCGTAATCTTCGTGTTTTGTTGAGGTTTATTGTTAATAATTTATCTAACCGACTAGCTGTCTTCAGAATGTAAATTTAGAAACAAATGCAATTAGAACTAAAAAAATATTTGGCGTGGCCGTTATCCTCGGCACGAAGGAAATATTTGGGACCCTTCAGGCGGTTAGCGAAATCCCCCTTTCGTTGATCGAGTACCACCCACGGAAGGAATACAATTATGACTGCAATTAACACCAACGTAGCGTCGCTGCGAACGCAGGCGGCTATGGTTCAGAATGGAATAGCCATGTCAAAGGCGATGGAAGCACTTTCGACTGGAAGACGCATCAATTCAGCGGCGGACGACGCGGCTGGCTTGTCCATCACGACGCGTCTCACGTCCCATATTAACGGCCTCAATCAGGCGATCCGCAACGCCAATGATGGCATTTCAATGCTTCAGACTGCAGAAGGCGCTACCGACGAAATCACTAATATGCTTCAGCGCATGCGTGAGTTGTCGGTTCAATCGATGAATGGAACCTATTCATCAAATGACCGCGGTTCCATGAATACTGAATTCCAGCAGTTACAGGAGGAAATCCAGCGTGTTGCTAAGACGACACAATGGAACGGATTTAATGTGCTGGATGGAACTGTAGGCGGCAGTGGAACGGTTACCTTTAAGGTTGGCTCGCAGACAGAAGGCAGCACGGTTATTAGTGCTACGATTAAGTCGTTCAATCCGCTTGCAAGTGGCGCAATCGTTTCGGGAATGGCTGGTCTGAAAAGTGGATCAATCTCAAGCGTGGCAGGTGCATCTGCAATGCTAACAGCAATTATCTCTGCCATTAGTGGAGTTAACGGCGTACGATCCCAAATTGGTGCTAAAGTGAACCGCCTTCAATTCACCGTTGATAATTTGACAAATATATCAACAAATTTATCAGCGTCACGAAGCCAGATCCAAGATGTTGACTATTCATTGGCAACGTCAAATTTGGCGAAGGTTCAAGTTATCCAACAGGCGGCAACAGCTATGCTTGCCCAAGCGAACCAGCAACCATCATTGGTCATGACACTGATTAACAAGCTTCAGTAAATTTTGAAGCTAACACCAAAGGCCTCAGGGTGACCCCACGCTCCCTGAGGCCTTTATTTTTTTGCGATTTTCTTGATAATTAACGATAATATTTTCCGACTGCATAAGTCGTGGTGTTTGAATGGATCGCATCTAAGAGAGTGATTTTTTCTGCCAGCGTTACTGCCAACGCGCAGGTTAGCATCAGGGCGTTATGTGTTTCTCCGTTGGGAGCAAACATGCAGCCAATGCCACGTTGTCATTATAACTTATTAAATTCCTTAACTGTGAATGCCATCGGACGCATCGCGTGCGACGACACCTTTCGTCGATTGATTTTCAAGCGTGCCGGGCTCTGCCGACCATTTACTAGCTGAGTCAAGAAACTTGGCGAGCGTGTCCACCTTAAGCGTCGAAACATCTGCCGCGGGCTCTGGAGCCGCCTGCGCCGTAAGAGGTGTCAGGTGTGCGATAGGTGATTGCGGCGCCTTTGTCACGCTCGGCTTTTGTCTGAACGTTGGCTGTAAAACGTTAGCATTGGCGGCTTGCGGGGTAATAGTTCCGGATGCCAGCGGCTCGGAGGGTTTTGGCTTAATTACGTTGAGGGCTTCAGGTGCCTTCAGGCGTTTTACCAAGGCGTCCACCGTCGTTGCACGCTCGGGAGTTGTATTTTCTTTGAGCGCCAAGGATGCAAGTTGAACAGAATTCTTGCTTGGCGTTGCATCGCCATCAAAGCGTTTGGCAAAGCGCTGATAAATATCAGCGAAAGAGGCGGGTGCCCCGTTCTTGTAAAAAATAGCCTTATTAGCATTTGCTGCACTCGGCAGTACCGAGGCCGCAGGTGCATTCGGATTTTCCTTCATGCCCGCTAAAAATTTAGACGCACCACCAGATCCAAGAAAATGGGCGAGATAGAGGTCGGTTGGCCCCGTGACCTGATGTCCCTGGGCCTGCAAAGCCTTTGCATTGTCGATGGCGTAATGGGCGGCCAACTGGGCCGAAATAGCGGGATTGTTACGCATATCAAGGATCTTTTGGCGATCGGCGGCGCTAGCCGCGCCATTTCTGAGGGAAGAGGCCTCGCCTGACAGCCCCATGGCGTCACCGTGCTGTTCTACAACTTTGAACCAGGTGTCTTTCGTGAACTGGAAGAGACCAGTTGCCGAACTGGTTCCGGCCTTTGCGTTAGCATTCAGGCCGCTTTCTACCTTAGCTTGTTGAAAAAGATAGGTAAAATCGACGCCGGTCGCGTTCGCTGCGGCCTTAATTGCACCCGAAATAGGGTCTAAAAAATTACCACTTGATGCTGAAACGTCGCCGATGGCCATAAAGCGTATTCCCACTCACAAATACTCATGGCTGATCTTAGCAATTTCTATACCAGCAGCTGATAAATCTGCTATTTAGGCTTAGGCATTCCGTTGCTTGCCGGTAATTTTGAGGGTGGTGGTCGTGGATAGTTTCTTCTCGATTGGTTCTATTTTCTTGGTCGTCGCAATATTAGTCGTCATCGTTGCCGTGCAGCAATTTCAGCAAAACGCCCAATACCGGGAAATTCAAGATCGGCTTCGCGAAATTCGCCATGCGGAAATGCTTGAACAGCAGTCGCTTGCGCTTCGCTCCGAAAGGTCTGCCGTTCTTGATCCGGTCAATGTGCTCGAGGCATCTCTGCAGAACAAGGGATTAACTGCCTTGACGACTGATGAATTGGCTTTGGTTGATAATGCACGAAAGCGCGTCAAAGTTATTAATGATACGCTGATTGGAAATCGACAATGGATGGGTGCGCCTTTTGATCTTGAGTGGCACGAATTCCTTGATCGCATACCGATCATAAGAAAAGCATACTTAGCCGCTAATTTTTCGGATGCACCTGCTGCAGCCGATACATCAAATGCTACTGGTGGCGTTCCTACACCAAATCTTACATCTTTTTCTGGCCCCTCTGCGCCAATGATGCCACCTACTTAAGGTAGTTGAACAGAGAAAGCTGAGCGACTTTAGCGAATACACTTTGAGAAGCATTTAGCGTGAGCGTTTTTTGTTGTAACTCCGTAGCCAGTTTCGTCAAATCAGCATCCTCAATGGCTGATTTATCTGTCTTAACATTTAGAAGCAAAGCCTGACTATTTTGATCAATATTGTCAACTTTTTGCAATCGAGATCCGCAGATTGATTGGTAGGCGGAGTTGTGATCGATTGCAGTCTGAATCTGACTGACATTTTCATTTGTCAAATTACTGGAAGCGAGCTTATCAGTTGCATTTTTAATGACCTGAAATATTGATATTGGCTTTCCGCTTGTGTCGCGACTGGTATTCATAAAAATTTCGTTGCCGTTGCTTGAAGTTGGCGTCGAAAAGCCCTGAGCCAATTCTACTTCCTTCCGACCGGTATCGCCAACATAGACAACGCCATCTGCCGTTGTAACGAATGGTGGATTCTTAGTTTTATAACCACCAAAGAGATAATCGCCATTCGGGTCTTTTGTGTTACCTAGCGCCATCAATTGATCGGATAATTGTTTCATTTCGTCTGCAATAGCTGTTCTTGATGCTTGGCTATTTGTGCCATTGTTACCTTGAATTGTTAATTCATTTATTCGCGATAAAATATTGGCCGATGAAGACAATACGGTATCCTCTTGACTGAGGCGTGACTTAGCTACGCTAATATTGCGGCTATATTGCTCAATAGAAGCTTCTGATTGTTTTAAACGTGCAGCAGTCGTGTAACCACCAGGGTTATCTGATGGAACCAAAATACTTTTACCCGAGGAAACCTGTTCCTGGATCTTGCCTATTTGCGACTGCAAGTCGTTCATTGAACTAACTTGCGTTTGAAAAAACTGCTTGGTTCCGATTTGCATAGATTATCCTCCGGCTGCCTTCAGAATAGCACTGAAGAGCAACTGTGCGGTTGAAACGATTTGGGCGCAGGCTTGATAGGCTTGCTGCATTTTAATTAGTTCGGCTGCTTCCGTATCGAGGCTGACGCCCGTTGATGCGTCATAGCTTGCCGTAATGCTATCGGATACGATCTTTGCCGAGGTAGCAGCGCTGTGGGCTGCCGCAGATGATGATCCCACCTGTCCGACAGTAGAAGTATAGATATCTTGCAGAGAGCCCGAGCCGTTTCCGAAAAGATCGCTTGTCGCAAATCTAGTAAGAACTTGCGCATTTCGATTATCACCTGTTCGATTTGGATCTGTTGTGATGTGAAAGAGATCTCCAACATTGGCCGAACCATCGACTGTAAAATTAGCGCCTAAATAATTGACAGGATCGCCGGAAATGTAGCTGCGGGTTGCCAATAATGTTCCCTTCAATGGATTGCCGTTTTCATCGCGTACCAATTGCCCTGTGCTGTCCGTTTGTAGCGCGTAAATTTTAAGTTGATTGTTGGCCGCGACTTCGACCTCGATATCGGGTAGTGTCGGATTGGTCGAGCGCATCGAAGTGGGATAATTTGCTGCTATTTGGCGTACGCCATTCGGTTGTCCTTGAATGGCTATAATGAGATCTTCTGGTACACCCTGTCCGAGTACGATTGACGTAATTGTTAGCTTTTGTCCAATGCGTGAAACGCTGGCCGATGTATCAGCTAGGTCGGTTACATCGCCAGTGTCGGTAGAATTGCCAATCGCGGACGAAATGGAAAGCTTCGAACCTTGCATTGAGGCTGTTAGGTCTGATCCAGAAAAGCCATATTGTGCTACCTGATCGCGCGTTGCCCGATCACTGGTCGAAACATTCGTAAGGCTAACTTCATTTGCGAGATTGGATATTGAATTAGTTATTACCACACGCTGATCAGTAGAAATTGAAATCGAATCCTGCGAAATATTAAAATCAGACGCCAGATCAACCTTGGCATCCATTTCCGATTTGCTTGTCGTGCCGCGGGCAAAAATCTTTTCGCTAACGGTTCCGGAAAGACCCAAGGCTGCCGCGCTTATCCCAGTAATAGCAAGCCGAGGTGGAGTTCGGGATAATTGTTGCGGAAGGGAAATAACAATTTGTTGTTGTGAAGGCGTAGTCGCGTCCGGCGTTGTCAATACGATTTTAATATCTGGATTGCCATCAATGCTAAAAGTTCCGCTTGGTCCGTAAGTACCGGTAGCGGGATCAATAGCACGATTAAACGTAACATTTGTTGCAAAACCGTTAAAACTGATTGTGAATTCGAGCGGGGTTGCGGCGTTTTCTGACAAATTAATGGGTGCCCCAATTATAGCACGTTGAGGCGCCAACGCATTTACACGCTGCGCCATTGCTGTCGCAATTTCTGTTGAATTTTTCCCCGATATTGCGTCTCCCGCGATGCGGATTGCGTGATCGACACCCGCCAATTTAAGAGAGTAAACAGCGCCAGCGTTCGAAGCGTAGGGCGGTAATGGCGACGTCCATGGACTATCGGTTTCCGGAGTAACGTCAAAATTTATTGTGCTTGATCGCCCGATTAATGTCGCCTGATTGCTCGTTGTAATCGGCGACGTCGATGTCACAAGCTTTAAATTGCGATAGCTCGTTTCCGTCTGAGGTATTTCGGCGGTTAACAATGGTGCCCTGCCTGACGAATTAGGAAACGTAACCGACAGTGATTTAGTTTGAGCGTCATAGGCAACGGTCTTGTCGGCCCAATCTGATGGTGCCGATGGGTTTAAAGAAGAAAAATAATATTCGATTTTAGCGCCAACTTTATCGGGCGTGTTATCTTCGGAACTTAATGTAATGGTTTCCGAGCCGATCTTTATTCTCGCTGGCCCGTTAACGACGTGTCCGAGATCAAAAGATTGAACTTCAGCAATGGGTGGAACGGCATTTATATCTCCAGAAACCTTCTCAAAGGCGTTCACAACGCCAGGGGTCATCGCGTTAGCCGAGAAGCTATTGATTGGATTTCCTGCGCTATCTTTGAGGATTGACGATGATGCTGAGGTAAGGCCTGCAACCTGAACCCCTTCGCGTGTTAAGACGTTGATATCGCCTGCCGTCGCGCGCTGCGTGCAATTTGCCAATATAGGGGTGGCCGAGCCTAGCTGCTGAAAAGCTGCATAGTTAATATTGTTCTGGCCAAGCGCATTGATGGTAACGGTTCCATTATTAACACTAGCATAGAGAGCGTCGCCGAGGGACGTTGTGCTATCCGTCGTAGGATAGGCGATTGTCTCGAATACGCGATTCATTTCATCTGCAATGGCTTGTGCGGGATTGGCCTGCGTAGCAGAGTCCGTTGGTACACCATTTGGAAATAAGGTCATAGATGGTAGCGGCGTCGAATTGACCGTCAGGTTTAATGGACCCAAATTTAGAGAATGAAGCGTTGATGTATCTGGCATTCCATCGGTCGGCGTGGATGATAAAACATTCTGCAAATCAAGTTTGAAACTTGCAGCCGATATTTCGCCGAGCGAATAAAGCGTTACATTATTGGCTCCCGTCGGGATCGATGCAACAACGCCATCCATCTTGACGCCCACGGCACCGGTCGGGGAGAGTGAGCGGTTAAAAATATCCTTGATCGAGGCTACCGATGATGGTGATACAGGCGCCCCCGACGAATTAAGTGTCATAAATGCAGAACCAGTATTTGCCTGTCTTGCTTCCGCTAACTGTGGAAGCGATGCGGCGAGTTGGCTTGGGTCATTGATGAGGACATGCATGCCCGCTGCGGCATTGGCGAGCGGTGAAAAGGTAAAGGTGTCCCGATTTGCGGCTGTACCAACAAAGTGAACAGTCATACCGTCGATGGTGACTGAGTCCTTTCCAGTGACCTGCTTATTGGTTTGTGGACTGACTACCGTCCACACTGCAGAGCTAGCATCGAATTGTGCTTTGTAGGCACCGGCGCCAACTTCCTGCACGTTCGAAATGTCCAGCTGTGCTGAAACATGTCCCTTGTTTGTGGGGGCTGCCGTAGCGATAAAGGTGTCAGGGGAATAGAGCGCCCCACCCTGTTTACCATTTAGATCAACACCTTTTACATGTTGGTCATTAATAGCCTTTGCAAATCCGGTAGCCAGCTGATCCAGCTGGATTTTTAACATGCTGATCTGATCGTCGTAAGCGACGATGCCGCCTAACGTTCCGCCGGTCGCCGAAGGAAGTGGTGTGCTTGCAGCATATGGATCTAGCGTAATTTGAACGTGGCCGTCAATTCTAGAAGCGGCTAATGTCTTTGCCCCTGTTTGATCAACGAGTGCGGGTGATCCGGTACTATCACCAAGATAAAGATTAGTAGCGCCGCTCGGGCGTGTTAGCGCCGTTACATTTGCAATTTTTCCAATTCTATTGATGAGCGTGTCGCGCTGATCTAGTAAATCATTCGCGCCACCCTTGGTATCATTAATTTGGTCAAGCTTAGAGTTCAGATCGGCCAATTGGTTAGTTAGGCTGTTTAACTGCGTAAGCTGATCGTTGGCGTCCGTAATCACCGCGTTCGATTCTTGCGAAAGTGTAGCTGCTTGGGTACGAAAGCCTGATGCTAAATCTTCAGCTGCCTGTAAGACGGTAGCGCGTACAGGAATGGACGACGGCGCGGTTGCAAAATCTTGCATACGTGAGAAGAATGTTTGCGCAAGTGTACCAATATCGCCACTGCCAGAGAACATGGATTTTTCAAGGCGGTTCAAACGATCGGAAAGTGCTGTTGCTTCTGCCGAATTTGATTGTGCCAAACGCATTTCTGACTGTGCAAATGAATTGGTGGCGCGATTAACTACATCGACATTAACGCCAGAACCAGAAGATGCTTTTAGTGTTGTAGGTCCGCTCGATGCCTCGCCCATACCGACAAGCTTCGCACTCCGCCGAGTATATCCGTCGGTGTTGGCATTAACGATATTGTTACCGGTAACTTCAAGCGATTTCCGATAAGCGGAAAGGCCGGAAGATCCGATGCTTAAAATATCTGCCACGCGTTAGTTCCTTAAAGCCTGTTCGGGTTCTGTTGGTTAGGGTTTCGAAGATGGATTTGTATCGTCGACATTTTTAGCGAATGTTCGGGAAATTGCTTCCGCAATGCCGAATTTGTTTTGCTTTGTGGCTAAATCTGCATAGGCGCCATCAAGCATCGAGAGGAATGGCTTTTGGTCTTCATTATCCATTAGGCCGTCATCAAGCTTGGCTTCGTGCATTTGCTTGAGCATGGTCTGAACGAAAAGCGACTCAAATCCTTTTGCAGCCTGATCGAGCGTAGCCTTTAAGCCAACACGCTTGGCCTCATCAAACGTCATCGCGCTTTTGGCAAGCGATGATGTCCGAACGGGCGGAACGCTGGAGGGGTCAAGCTTGAGGGAATTGTTCATAATGACCTCAAATCACAATCAAATCGGCATGTAAGGCGCCGGCTTGTTTCAGGGCTTCAAGAATAGCCACTAAGTCGCTTGGCGAAGCACCGACAGAATTCACGGCATCGACGATTTTCGAGAGCTGTACGCCTGGCGCAAACATGAACATTTTTACTTTGGCCTGATTGACGTCAATCTGGCTGTTCTGCGTTGTGGTGTTTTGTCCGCCTTGGGCAACCGCGCCCTGACCTGTGGCAATGCCGCCCTGGCCCGCGGTAACTGTTTGGCTCTCCGTGATACGAACCGTTAAACTGCCATGGGAAACGGCAGCAGGGGTGAGGAACACGCCATCGCCAATAACAATCGTACCGGTGCGCGAATTAACGATCACACGGGCAGGTGGTGCGGCTTGATCCACTTTAATGTCTTGAACGGCAGCCATAAACGACACGCGCTGATTAACGTCGCGCGGCGCCGTTACCTTCACGGTAGCCGCATCAAGTGCTGAAGCTGTTCCCGGGCCCATCGCTTTATCAATCGCGTCAACAACGCGTTGGGCGGTGGAAAAATCTGGCGTGTTAAGATTAAGCATCATCGCCGGCATCGATTCAAACGGCGTCGCAACTGTGCGCTCAACCGTTGCGCCACCCGGAATGCGGCCAACGGTTGGAATATTAACCGTGACACTTGAACCGTTCGCACCTGATACACCCAAACCACCAACGGCAAGGTTGCCTTGCGCCATCGCATAGGTTTCGTTGTCGGCACCGACGAGAGGTGTCATGAGAAGATTACCACCGACAAGGCTTTTGGCGCCGCCCAATGTTGCAACGGTAATATCAATTTTCTGACCGGGCTTGGCAAAAGCAGGCAGTTCGGCCGTGACCATAACGGCCGCGGCATTTTTAGCATTCAGCGAGCCGGCATCGATATTCACGCCAAACCTCGACACCATGCTTTGCATGCTCTGCAAGGTGGCGGCAACGTTACCATCGCCTGTGCCATTCAAACCAACCACAATGCCGTAGCCGACGAGCTGGTTCGTACGGACACCTGCCACGCTGGCGACATCTTTAATGCGCTCGGTTGGAACTCTGATGGATTGTTGGGTCTGAGCAACTGGAGGCACCAAGGCCGCCTGTTGTTGCGGCTGCTCCTGAGTGGCCGGGGCAGCAGGTGCTTGCTGTGCCCACGCGCCTTGCGGCGCGATGAGGGCCAACGCTAGGGCGATACGGATGATCTTATATGTCATAGCGTTGGACCTTTAGGTCTGTCGTAAGAGATGAAAATTAGAGAGGGGAGGCCCAGCCAAAGAATTTGCCGTACCAATTCTGCTTGCTGGCATCGGCAAGGTCGCCTGCGCCTGTATAGCTGATCTGGGCTTGAGCAATGCGTCCGGATTCGACGAGATTGCCCGCTTTGATGTCTTCAGGGCGCACAAGGCCACTCACGCGGATATATTCTTCGCCCTGGTTGAGCGAGAGCATTTTCTGCCCTTCAACCCACATATTGCCGTTCTCATAAACCCGCGTAACCATCACGGTTAAAGTACCCGAAAGACTGTTGCTTTGCGTCGCACTTCCCTTGCCGTCATAGGCCTGTTTGACAGATCCATCCGTATTGGTAGCCGTTGCAATGGATGAGTTCGTCATGCCAATCGCGCTGAGCGGGCCAGCAATGATGCCGGGCAAAGTTGATGTCGTACTGCCTTGGCGGTTAATGACGCCTTCATTGGCTTTCGAAGCCTGCGTCGTTTCGGCCAAGGTTACCGTCAAGACATCGCCGACGGCATGGGCGCGGCGGTCGCCAACAAAAAAGCCAGGTTGCGATGCTGAGTAGATCGCACCATCGGCGGCCTTTTCGTGAACGGATACAACTTTGTTGTAATCCTCTTGCATGCTCGCTGAAATTTTCTGTTCGCGCCCGGCAGAACATCCGCCAAGGGCAAGAGCGGAAACAAGAAGGAGAGAGGCTGCTACTTTCATGATCATTGTTTCCTTAGATGTTCTGCGTGAGGAATTTCTGCATGCCATCAACGGCATTAATGGCTTTTGAATTCACTTCATAAGCGCGCTGCGTCTCGATCATATTGACGAGTTCTTCGACCACGTTCACGTTCGAGGATTCAAGCGAGCCTTGCTGTAGCTTTCCAAGTCCTGCGCTTCCCGGATTGCCGATAACCGCTGCGCCAGAGGCACCAGTAGCCATCGCCAAGTTTTCACCAACAGGCTTCAAGCCGCCATTGTTCGGGAAGGATGCGATCTGAATGGTGCCTACCACTGTGGGCGCGGCCTGACCGGGGACGCCAACGGATACGATACCATCGGTCGAAATCGAAACCGACGACGCGTTTGGCGGGATCGTAATAGCAGGCTCAACCGGATAGCCGTTGGATGAGACGAGCAATCCGGTTGAGTTTTTAGAGAAATTACCAGCGCGTGTGTAACCCATCTGACCATCAGGCATAAGAACCTGAAAAAAACCGTCGCCCTGGATTGTCATATCGAGCGAGTTGTCGGTGTTGATGATGTTGCCTTGGCTGTAGAGCTTTTCAGACGACACGATACGCACACCTGTACCAATCGAGAGGCCCGTCGGTAACTGCGTATTCTGCGATGTCTGCGCGCCGCTTTGGCGGAGATCTTGATAGAGCAGTGTTTCGAAATTGGCTCGATCACGCTTAAAGCCAACGGTATTAACGTTGGCGAGGTTGTTCGAGATCACACTCATACGCTCTTGTTGAGCGTTAAGGCCGGTCTTCGCTACGTTTAATGCATCTGGCATGACATACTCCGCTGGGTCGTATTGTTTGTTAGGCTATCGCTTCAGTCTTATGACGAGCGCATGAGTTTGGCAGTTTCCGTATCAAGTTCCTTTGCCGTGCCGATCAGCTTGATCTGCATTTCATAGGAACGTTGGTTTTGAATAATTTCGACCATTGAATCGACAGCGCTCACATTGCTGGTTTCAAGGGTGTTAGATGAAAGTTTCACGGCCGCATCAGCTGCCGGAAGCGGGCCATTTTTAACGCGCATAAAGCCGTCAAGGCCGCGAATAACATTAGAGGCCGGCACCGATACCAGATCAATACGGCCTGCCGGTACCATTGTGTTACCTTCGGAGCCGAGTGGCTTATATGAAATTGTTCCGTCATTTGCTATCGCGACTTTTTCATAAGCCGGAATTGTAATATCTGCGCCGCCGCCTTGTATCAGGAGGCCGTCGCCATTGCGCAGCTTGCCATCGACACCAATCTTCATATCGCCGCGCCGCGTAATGACTTTTTCTCCGGTAGTGGAGCTGCCGACGATAAAGCCCTGGCCATCAACAGCAACGTCTAAGGGGCGGTCGGTATTGTTAAGGTTGGAGGTTGTAAGATCGACGCCTGCCTCTTTACGGGTCGCAAAAATGCGATCTTCAAGCGATGTGTTATCGCGCAGAAAAGAGGAAGTGACATCAGTCGAGACGTCTTTTCGGAAGCCAATCGTGTTGACGTTTGCAAGGTTAGCTGACGTGATCTTCTGATTATCTGTCAGAAGACGCATTGTATTCAGCGCGACCTGTCCAATCCGATCCATGGTTAATACCTGTTGCTTTCCAAAATGGCGAAACGCCAAAAACATGACACCTGACACCTATCTAGCAAGTGTCATGCCATGTTGTGTTTCGCTTTGGAGAGCTTCAGAAATTGGGCCTAAGGGTCGCAAAATTCAGCGTATGGGGGCCGCATCCACCGCCTAAAGGATAAATCGTCACGCTGGAACGTACTTAACAGACGGTCCAGCGTGCCGGGGGGAGCCTATTAACCGCGGATCTGGATGATCG
>JAPJMW010000169.1 GCA_026461505.1 Beijerinckiaceae bacterium | reverse complement strand
TCCCAATTGGTCAGCAATGGCACTTGCACCAAGACCTTGACCATATAACTCCAAGACCTGTTGCGATTTAGTTGCGATTTGATGGGTTAAAATTGGCGCGCCTCAAATCAAAAAAGTGATAACATATATCTTATTGAATTTTCTATATAATTTTATTCTAAGTAGTTCCTCCGGCGCCAATCGCTGTGGAAGCTGGCACAGCTTACGGTATCCATAGCTGCCATATCGCATGGCGAGCCGAAACATGGCGATTCTATGATTAACGTGTTTTGGTCAACTTGTTTTTCTTTCATCTGATAGCGCATTTAGTTTTATGCGATTGCAAAATCGTCTCATGGCTGCCGCTCGAATGCGCCGAACTTTTGGCGCGATTGAATAAATGCACATTATAAGTCATCAACACTCAATTCTTGGACTTAAAAAGATCCAGAACTTCAATTAGATTCAATGTGTAGAGCTCGAGATTCACGACAATCTTCTTGAGCAGTTTATACTCCTTCTTGGGAGCCTTAAGCTCTGTCGGATGCGGCTTGTCCATCCCGCCGAAATTCTTTTGACAAGTATAAAAGGTCGCATCACTGATTCCTGCCGCTCGACACGACCTGGTATCATCCGCACCGGCCGCAAAAATTCAGTTCCACATGCCGTGCGTATCTCAGTCAATCCTCGTACGAATTTCGATATCGAGCCATACCCAGGCTCTCCCACTTAATCCCCGATGATTGCTTATATTCCGGGAGACTAAGACACGGGCGCGCGGGTCGACGGTTGCAGTGACATCGAGTGACGCGATGAAAAAGCCTTTTTTCATATAGACCAATTGACATAAATACTTACTATTAGTAAATATATTATATATCGGCGTGAAAATTGTCGGCAATTCAATTCGGAGGCCAAGACATAAACTTTTGTTAGCAATGGATGTTTGCGAGCGTCTAATTATGATTGCGCGACTTATCATGCCGATTATTGCGATCATGACCGGCGGATAAAACTAGGCGTCCTAGCAGTCCTGGGACGCGGGCCGGTTAACGACCCTTATCACTCCCGAAAATTAAGGCGCCGTGCGCTTTTCATAAGAAACTTAACAATGCAAAAAGATGATCTAACGATGATAGCCTCACATGACTGGGGATTTCCGGTGCCGATTGCCTACGGGCTAGGACGTCTGGCCGAAATCGGGCAGCACTGCATAGGCTTGGGCATCGACAATCCCATGATCGTGACGGATAGTGGCAGCCGTGACTTGCCCTTCATCGGACGGCTACAATCCTATCTTCATGATGCAGGGCTGACGTCGTCCCTGTTTTCGGACATCTCGCCCAATCCGCTGGATAGCGAGATAGGTTCGGGACGCGCTACCTTCCTTGAGGGCGGCCATGACGCGATCATCGCGATCGGCGGTGGCAGTGCCATGGATGGCGGTAAGGCTATTTGCCTTACCGCGCGCAACGATCTTGACCTTTGGGCTTTTGAATATGAACAGCCTGTTCCGGTAATGATGCAGGGTCACCGGTTTCCTGCCCTGATCACCATCCCTACGACAGCCGGCACCGGAGCCGAAACCGAAAGCACCGCCATGATCACCCATGCGGCCAAGGGCATGAAATTCTGCGTTTGGCACCCAGACCTAAAACCCGCAGTGGCTGTGCTGGACCCAGAACTAACCGTTGGGCTGCCAAAAAATCTCACTGCCTGGACAGGGGCCGATGCACTTGTTCATGCTATTGAGGCATATCTGGTGCCGGGCTTCCATCCATTGTGCGATGGCTTAGCGCTAGAAGGGTTAGCGCTCATTTCAAAATGGCTGCCCGTCGCGGCAGAGGAGCCGGAGAACTTAACTGCAAGAGGCGGCATGCTGATGGGGTCCTGCCTTGCCGGGATTGCTTTCCTGAAGGGCCTCGGGCTTGTCCATGCCATTTCCCATATGATAGGGGCGGAATTTAACACGCAGCACGGTCTGACAAATGCGGTGCTTCTGCCCGTGGTGTTACGCTTCAACCTGCCCAGTCAGGAGGATAAGGTTCGCCGGATGGCGCAAGCAATGAACCTGTCAGACACCTCGGTAGAAGGCTTCATTTTAGCAGTCGAACTCCTTTTAAACGAGATCGGGATACCGAAGTCGTTAGGCGAAATTGGCGTCCCTACCGATAGCGCTGCAAGGATCGCTGAAAAGGCACTGAAAGACAGTGCAGCCCGCTCTAACCCCCGCGCCGCCACGCTGACTGAAGTTCGTGGGTTGATAGAAATCGCAATCACAAAGGCACGCTGATAGTAGGGTGGGAAAATGCAGAACCTAACGAAATTCTTTATTGGTGGCCAATGGGTCAAACCATTGTCGTCTGCTACCTTGCCAATTCTAAACCCTGCGACTGAGGCGCAGATCGGCACTGTTTCTATGGGCATCTCCGAAGACGTGGATTGCGCTGTGGCGGCCGCAAAGACGGCGTTCGCAGGATTCTCCGTCACCTCTAAACAGGAGAGACTTCACCTTCTGTACCGATTGAAAGCTGTGACCGAAAGGCGCCTCGAGGATCTGGCACAGGCCATGCGGATCGAGATGGGCGCGCCGATTACCATGGCGAGGGCCGCCCAAGCTGATGCAGCCATTGGTCATCTTCAGGGCTTTATCGACGCGCTGCAAGAGCTTGAAGAGAGCAAAGTACTCGCTAATGGCGATGTCCTGTTACGTGAACCGATCGGTGTCTGTGGGCTTATCACTCCCTGGAACTGGCCTATTAACCAGATTGCGCTCAAGGTCATTCCTGTTCTGGCCACAGGATCAACGTGTGTCCTAAAGCCTTCGGAACACACGCCGATCTCGGCTATGATTTATGCTGAAATCATTGACGAGGCGGGCTATCCGCCAGGGGTGTTTAATCTGGTGAACGGGGATGGCCCCACTGTGGGTGCGGCCCTTTCGCAACATCCTGACATTCAGATGATGTCCTTCACAGGATCAACTAGGGCTGGAATCGCTGTTACCCGTGATGCCGCCGAAACTGTGAAGCGCGTGACGTTGGAACTGGGAGGAAAGTCGCCGAACCTAGTTTTTTCCGACTGCAAACTCGAGGAGCGTGTGGCAGCCTCCGTTCGGGAATGTATGTTCAACACTGGTCAGTCGTGCGACGCGCCGAGCCGGCTTTTGGTCGAGCGAACATGCTACGACGAGGCGCTTCGGATTGCCAAACTGACAATAGATTCCGTCAAGGTCGGTGACCCAGAGCAAACGGGCGACCATATCGGGCCTCTCTTCG
Organism: Beijerinckiaceae bacterium; assembly: GCA_026461505.1. Taxonomy (GTDB): domain Bacteria; phylum Pseudomonadota; class Alphaproteobacteria; order Rhizobiales; family Beijerinckiaceae; genus CAIUPE01. The sequence continues at coordinate 20,391 of JAPJMW010000169.1, read as the reverse complement.
ATAAGATTCAATATGACCGCGTGCAGTCCATGATCGAAGCGGGTCTTACCGAGGGTGCAACTCTTCTGGCAGGTGGCCTCGGTAAGCCAGATGGAGTCACCACCGGATGGTTTGCCAAGCCTACGATATTTGCCGGCGTGTCAAACCATATGCGGGTCGCCCAGGAAGAGATTTTCGGTCCCGTGCTCGTCATCATTCCGTTTGATGACGAGGATGATGCTATTGCTATTGCTAACGACACACCATACGGGCTGGCCGCCTATCTGCAAACGGGTGATCCGGAGAGGGCGCTACGGGTCGCCAAACGCCTGCGTGCCGGGGCTATTCACATAAACGGTGGTGGCTTCAACTATGGCTCGCCTTTTGGCGGGTATAAGCAGTCGGGCAACGGCCGCGAAGGAGGAATAATGGGATTGGAAGACTACCTCGAAACCAAAACGCTGCATGGAATGAGCTAAAAAGGCCTAGTATTCGATTTCAGTTTACGAAACATGCCCGGCCCAAGAGCTATGGGTTTAATCTAGGATATCAAGCATGCTTGAGACCTAGCTTCGAGGGACATCGATGAGATATCTGATATCGAAAGGCTTTAATGCCGAAGAGACAAAGATATTGTTTCCAGTGTCTGGACCCCATTTTATTTGATAAGTACCTGTTGTTGTAATTAAATTGGTTTCGAAGATGAACGGCAGTATCGCGTCCTTTGTTTAGAGGACGCATGAAGTTCGATTAATATCAAAAACAATTTGAAAGATTCAGAGCGTATCATCGGTACAAAAAAATTGACCGCTTCCTTTACCATATATTCATCATCAAAACGACCGAAGATAATCGCGAGTCTCTTGATAGCTAATTGCGCATTACTGAGTATTAATTTTATTCGACGTTTGCAGGCTCGATTAAGCAAAAATGTTTTTAACAAGCATCAGCGTTTCTAGTCTAGTCAATTGTTCTACCAAATTAAAGAATCTTCACGATACCGCCGTGAAACTCTTTCAGGTGGGTTTGAGCCCAGCTCGCAAGCCCCTCAACGATAGGTCGCAGCGCTTTACCGCTTTCTGTTAAACGGAAGGCGTTATTGCGTGCGCTCGCTTGCGGGTTCGTTCGCTCGATTAGTTTTAGGTTAGTAAGCAGTTCTAGCCTCGTGGCGAGGATATTTGTCGAGATGCGCTCTTTCGACCCAAGAAACTCGGAGTAGGTGCGGGTTCCATATATCAATAGGTCACGAATAATCAGAAGCGACCACTTGTCTCCGAGCACGTCGAGCGCGGAACTGATTGGGCAAACGGAACGCCAATCGAACCCTTCGATCCTATCCTTCACAAATCCACTCCTACCTGACTTTCTCTTAAGTAATCTACCCGCGTTTGCTCATTTGATTGAGTTCACGCCCGCCTCCCGTTCCGGTCAAGTCCATCAGTTGCTAGGCTATGGCCGCGCTGATCCTTATCGAGCCAAGTAGTGGACAACAATCTGCCAGACATATACCAACATCGATACCTGAGCGACCGCAAATACAGCAGTGCGCAAATAGGGAATTCCAGCGATATAAACAAGAGCATGCAATACGCGAGCAATCAGCAGCACAATGCCTGCAATAAATGTCACGCCATTCGTAGCACCCGTGACGCTGGCAATGCCGATGACCGCCGCGTAGATTGCGAGGTTGTCGGCGAGATTGCTATGCGCGCGCACCGCCCGGCCACCCCAAGGGGCAACGCCCTCAAGCACGGTGTCGCGATTGTAGAAGATCCATTTTATGCCTCCAGGAACCGAACCGCGCGCGACAACGGGAGGTAAGGTTAGTATTTCTGTGAGCAATGCGAGCGATAACAAAATCCATAAATCGGGAATCATGCCGTTTTTCCTTCCGAGGTGTTAAGAGGTAGTAGACGCACTTTTTTTCGATGCGGATGATCTATTGTGAAATCGCCGCCGCCATGTCTCGGAAAGAGACCTCCATCGGAGTAGGCTTCCACTTCAACACCTCGAAAGTCGCGCTATTGTCGTAAGCGGCTGCCTTTCCAATAAATGGTATCATTCCCCTCACTTCGCGGTCGAACAGGCCCATGATTTTCAACAGTGCAGTCGGCGCTTTGCGAGAAGGAACCTTTGTATAGCCCGCTTCTTTAAGAACGCCCGCTACAGTGATCATGTCGATCGGTTCGGCAGTAGCAGCAATAAACCGCTTACCCGCAGCATCTTTGGCCGTCATCGCCTCGACGTGGAGACGAGCGACATCGCGAACATCAACCATGCCCATGCTCATGTCGGGAACCATTGGTATCTTTCCGCCGATCATAGCGGTCATTAACCCCACGCTCTGTCCATCCATTTTCGCGCCCAGAGGCGGCCCGAAAACTGCGCCGGGGTTTACCACCGTGAGTTCCATATTTCCTGCCTTGAGAGCATTCCACGCGGCACGTTCGGCCAAGGTTTTGCTCTTGGCGTATGCACCAATGTTCGCCTCAATATTGGACCAGGAATCTGGGCCGTAGCGCCCCGTGTCCTTTCCCGCGATGATCGCAAAGGTTGAAGATGTGAGGACTAAGCGTTTGACACCTTCGCGTTGGGCCGCAGCAATAACCCGCTTGGTTCCTTCGACCGCAGGAGCGATCAGTTCATTCTCATCCTTTGGCTCTTTGAGCAGGAAGGGAGATGCAACATGTATCGCGAAAGAGCAGCCTTTCATCGCCTCACCCCAACCAGGGTCTGAGAGAAGATCAGCTTCGACGAAGCTCAACCGATCAATCGGAGCAACCTTTGCAAGCGCCTCACGGGTGGAATCTGACTTAGCGCGTGATCGAATTGTACCGACGACCTCGTAGCCCTGTCGAAGCAGTTCAGCAGCACAGTGCTGCCCTATGTATCCGGTCACGCCGGTCAGCAAAACACGTTCCATCTCTTTAAATTCCCATCTGCGTCGCATGAATTAACTTGTTAAATACAAGTTAAATGTTATCACTTTCAAAAAGCAAGTCTTTTTCTCGTGCTTCTAGAATTTTTCAATAAGAGCATTCTGTTTTGGTATTTTGCGGGACAGCAATAAGTTCTGCTTTTCGCTATCAAAACCGTCAGAATAGACCTTTTTATTTCAGTTAATGACTTATAATTAGGATGCTCTTTAGCCTAGCATGACCAATAATGGAGCCCGGAAAGCAAAGGTAATCGCCAAAAGGGCTTAGCTCTTAGGACGCACGCGCGCAGCCGTTCCCTTGATAAAATCGTCTAGGCGCGTTCGGGCAGCAGGTTGAGTATTGACTACCCCTGCAATAACAGCCTCGGCATAGGAAGCGTCGAGTGCGGACATATTACCGAGATGGCTAATGGCCGAACAGATTGCAAAATTGCTAAGGGGGAGGTTCTGCGCGGATTTGGCTGCCAAGGTTAGGGCTGCATCAAGGCTTGACCCTTCGACCAAATACTCTGCGAGGCCAACATCGACCGCCTCTTGCCCTTGATAGACCCGCCCGGTTAACATCATGTCGATCATCCGTGCCTTGCCCACCAGACCCGCGACACGGATCGTTGCACCACCACCGGTGAACAGGCCGCGCTGACCTTCGGGCAAAGCAAAATAGGTCGAATTGTCCATGACGCGAACATGCGCGGCACTGGCAAGTTCCAAACCTCCGCCCACGACTGCGCCCTTCAAGGCTGCGATGATAGGCACACCGCCGTATTCCATCTTGTTGAAAGCTTCATGCCAGCGCATGCAGATATGCATGAAATCGGAAGGGCTTCGGTCAGCCTGATGATGTTCCGCCAGATCGAGGCCCGCGCAGAAATGATCACCTGATGCGGCGAGTACAATAGCACGCACTCCGGCGCGTGGGGCAGTCGCGAAAAACTCAACAAGCTCTTCGATCGTGTACGAATCTAATGCGTTGCGCTTAGTTGAACGGTTCAATGTGACCACCCAGACGCCATCGTCACCGGCAACAATGTCAAGGTTTTTGAAGCGCCATAAATCAATTTGGATGCCCATGTTGTGGTCATGTTTTGTAAGGGTAAAGGGATCAGAAATAAGCGCCCGAAAGACTTGCGGCACCGCAAATGGCACGCACTCGTTGGAGGCCGGTCTCGATGAGGATGTGATTAAGGTAGAATCGTGCCGTTGAGATCTTGGCCGCAAGAAAGGTGCGGTCTGCACCACTTGGCAGGCTCGCCTCGGCGGCAAGAAGTATACGCGCCATTTGCCAGCCTGCCACCAAATTGCCTGCCAGCATTAGATATGGCACCGCAGAGCCGTATGCATCATTTGGGGTGCAGGTCAACAAGTGAGCGACCACGGCCTGAAAATCCTGCCGAGCGGCACTCAAACGAAGAGCCGCTTCTTGCGCAAATGGTACCCCGTGCTGCAATTCCACTTCAGTTTCGACAATCATCGCGCAGAGGCGACCAGCGATCGAACCGCCGTCACGCAAGGTCTTTCTTCCCAAGAAATCATTTGCCTGGATAGCGGTCGTGCCCTCGTAGATCGGTAAGATGCGAGCATCGCGGTAATACAGTGCTGCCCCTGTTTCTTCAATAAACCCCATACCACCATGAATTTGCACGCCAAGCGATGCGACCTGTATAGCCATTTCGGTGTTGAAACCCTTGACGAGCGGTACTAGAAATTCCACCAGTGCTGTGTCGCCCCGATCCTGACAACCGGCCGTATAAGTGGCCAAAGCTCGACAGGCTTCGGTGGTGGCCCGCATGTGCATCGCCATACGGCGCACGTCGGGATGGTTGATGATGGTGACTGCGCCAGTAGCATGGCCGTCGATCGGACGACCTTGAAGGCGGTCCCTCGCATAGCTCATGGCCTGTTGCGTGGCACGCTCGGCAATTACCACGCCCTGCACGCCGACTGCAAAACGGGCGGCGTTCATCATGGTGAACATGTATTCCAGCCCAGCATTTTCCTGGCCTATCAGAAAGCCCGTTGCGCCCTCGAACGATAGAACGCAGGTTGGGCTTGCACGGACGCCAAGTTTGTGTTCGATTGATTGGCATAAGATAGCGTTCCGCTCGCCATCCGCTAGGATCTTCGGCACCAGAAACAGACTGATCCCCTTTATCCCCTTCGGCGCCCCCGGTGTGCGGGCGAGGACGAGATGAATTATGTTTTCTGCAAGATCATGCTCCCCATAGGTGATAAATATCTTGGTGCCACTCACCTTGTAGGTACCGTCCGTCAGTGGTTCAGCCTGAGTGCGGAGCAGCGACAGATCGCTACCGGCCTGTGGCTCCGTCAGGTTCATCGTTCCGGTCCAAACCCCTGCAACAAGTTGCGGCAGGTAGGTGGCTTTTATCTGCTCCGATCCAAAATGGTGAAGCGCTTCGATAGCTCCATCGGTCAGCAGAGGGCAAAGTGCAAAGCTCATGTTAGCGGCGTTCAGGATTTCACCCGCAGCAGCCCCGATCGTGCGCGGCAGACCCTGACCGCCATATTCTAAGGGGTGCGGCAATCCCTGCCAGCCCATCGCGGCGAATTTGTTGTAAGCTTCGCGAAATCCCTTTGGAGTGGTCACCTGACCCGAATGGTAAATCGAGCCTTCGCGATCACCTGGCGCGTTCAGCGGTACTATCTCTTCGGCACAAAAGCGGCTAAGCTGTTCAAGTATCGTAGTAGCCATATCCAGATCCACCTCGCCGGGCGTAATATGGGCAAGGTTGAACAGAATGTCTTGCAAAGGGGCTTCATAGGTCATGGCTGCACCCCCAAGTCGCGGGCGGCGGCGCGCAGCATAAACTTCTGAATCTTACCAGTGGCAGTTTTGGGTATGGGGCCAAAGACCACAGTCTTTGGAGCTTTGAAATGGGCAATACGATCGCGACAAAAGGTGATGATCTCGGCCTCGGTCGTGGCGGCACCTTCGCGCAGCTCGACAAAGGCGCAGGGGCTTTCGCCCCATGTGGCATGCGGGCGGGCAACCACCGCCGCCGCCAGAATGCAAGGATGGCGATACAGCACTGCTTCTACCTCGATGGAAGAGATATTCTCACCGCCGGAAATGATCACATCCTTTAAACGGTCGCGGATTTGCAAGGAGCTGTCCGGATGGATTACGGCGGCATCGCCGGACCAGAACCAGCCACCGGCAAATGCCTCAGATGTGGCGGCGGCGTCTTTGTAATATCCCTTCATCACCGTATTGCCGCGAATAGCGATTTCGCCTTGGGTAATGCCGTCGCGCGGCACATCCTCCCCGGTTGCGCGGTCCACAACGCGAATGTCCTCCACCATCGGAAAGCAGACGCCCTGCATCGCCTGCTTTTCGGCACGCGCGGTGGCAGGTAAACTGTCCCACTCCTCTTGCCACAAACACTGCGCGATGTGGCCGTAGGTTTCCGTCAATCCATAGACCTGCATCACGTCCAGCCCCAAGACGGCCGCCTTCTCCAGTGTCGCGGGCGGTGGCGGCGCACCCGCCGTTAGCACTCTGATCTTTGGCTCAAACTTCAGCGCCGCGGCGTCAGCGCTGTCACAAAGCATTTGCAGCACGATGGGGGCAGCTCCCAGATGGGTCACATTGTGTAACGCCATCGCCGCCAACAGCTTTGCGGGCGTCGCGTCGCGGGTAAAGATGATATGACCGCCGACGATTGCTATGGCCCAGGGGTGGTTCCACCCGTTGCAGTGGAACATCGGCACGACCGAAAGATAGGTTGGATGTGGCGGCAAAGCCCATCCCGCCACCGCGCCCATTGCCATCAGATACGCTCCGCGGTGATGATAGATTACTCCCTTGGGTCGCTCCGAAGTGCCCGAGGTATAATTAAGCGCCAGGGCTTGCCATTCATCGGTGGGCAAGGTCCAAGCCATCGGCGGATGCGTCACCAGATCGTCATAGGTTGTCTGGCCAAAACCCGTTCCGGAAAGATCGCAGATCTCAACAACTGGAATTACGTTGCCATTGATCGCAAAGGCGGCGCGCAGCAAGGGCGCGAATGTGGTATCGGCGATCACAAGCCGTGCATCCGAATGGGTAAGGATGTAGGCTACCGTTTCGGGCTCAAGCCGCGTATTAATCGTATTCAACACTGCGCCCGAAAGCGGCACAGCGTAGTGCAGTTCGAACAGTTCGGGAATGTTCGGAGCCAACACGGCGATCGTATCCCCTGTCCCGATGCCCATTGCTGCGAGACCCGCCGCGACACGACGGCAACGGGTGCCGGTTTCACCCCAAGTCCGGCGGATATCGCCATAGGTCACGGCGGGCAGGTTTGCATAAACCGTCTCGGCCCGCTTCAAGAAAGACAGTGGCGACAGTGCCACGTGGTTGGCGGCGGCGCGCATCGGGGAAACATAGTGCTGCTGCATGGCGCACCCGTTACAGGAATGGCAGTTCGACCAGCTTGGCCGCAACTTCACCCTGATTGCGTTGTATTATCACGGTCTCGCCCACCGAAACGGTTGCATCGATCAAGGCATAACCGATATTCGCCTTCATGCGGGGCGACCAGACACAGTTCGTCATCACGCCCACGTGATGGCCGCTGCGGGTGATGTCCTCGCGGCGGAAGCCCAAGGGGGCGGGTGCCGAACCCTCAAGCACTAAGCCCAACTGGTGACGTTTTACCCCCTCGGCTTTAATCCGACGCAAGGCATGAATCCCCACCACATCATCAGCCACATCAAGATCGACATATTTACCCAAGCGAACTTCGAATGGGTTGGTCAGATCGTCCGTGTCGCCGCCCACCGACACCAATCCGCTTTCCGTTCTCTCCGCGGTCGCGGGCGCACCGGGTCCGATGCCCCAGGGCTGGCCGGCCTCTTTGAATATGTTCCACAACTCGGTGCCGCGCGAACCATCTTTCAGATAGATCTCGAACCCGCCCTGCTTCGACCAACCCGATCGCTGAACCGCCACCGGAATTCCATAAATCTCGGTCTCGCGGAACCAGAAGTATTTCAGCCCGCGGACCCAGTCGCCTATCACATGGGCCACCACATCCTCAGCCATTGGCCCCTGCAGAGCCATGGGCGAAACATCGGGTTCCGAGATCTCTACATCTAGGCCCCGCTCGGCGGCGATGGCGCTAGCCCAGAACCAGATGTCGCTGTCTGCAATCGACAGCCAGTAAAGATCATCGGCCAGCTTCAAAAGGATAGGGTCATTGATGATCGTACCACGATGGTTACAAAGCGGCACGTATTTACCTTGCCCGACCTTGCATTTCGACAGATCGCGAGGGCTAAGAATTTGCGCTAAACGGCCAGCATCCGGTCCCTTCAGCTGCACCTGACGCTCAACCCCAACATCCCATTGCGAGACGCCGTTGATCAGCCGCCAGTATTCGGCCTCGGGGTCGCCGTAGGAAGTGGGCATGATCATTCGGTTGTAGACATTTGCCGCTTTCAGCCCGTCCGTAATGGCAGCCTCGAAAAAGGGAGAAGGTCTGATGCGTGTGTTGGGCTGAAAGGAAAACACGTCTTACTCCACTGCTTTCATGAACTTGAAGCTCCTTGAACGCTTCCGTCAAACGACGTTCGTCCCCAGAAGTTGACATTTTTGCGTTGTATTTGATGCCCAACTTATCTTTTTGCATCATCACCTATAAAAATTACTATTAGTTAGTAATTTATGTCAAGATATAAATTATTGACTAATGAATAGTATTTAGACAATTGAGACTGCCACGCCTTTTTTGCGGCCGACGCTTCAATTAAGTTGTGAGCATCCCACGGGCTCGAGAAGGTTTACGATGCAACCTCTGATTTAGTCCTGAAGTATACAGCGTCCTATTTCGCTATTGTCACCGAAGTCCAGATCCTCGTCGATCATTTCATAATTGAGCTTGTCAGGTCTGTTTTGTATGTCGAGAGCGCTCAACGCTGGGAGGTCTCGTACTTGGTATTATGCCAGACTTCCGTTTCAGCCGGGAAAATGGGCGCGCGACCCAGAATATCATCGCTCAATTTTTCGGCGAGCATGATGGTGGGGGCATTGATATTACCATTGGTGACAAATGGCATGATCGACGCGTCGACCACCCGCAGACCTGATACCCCATGGACTCGTCCGCTCACGTCAACTACGGCTCCAATTTCGCTGGCCGCGCCCATTCGGGCTGTGCCGCAAAGGTGCCATTGTGTCGTTGTATGAGTAGTGAGGACATGGTCCAGCTCTTTATCTGACTGGACGCCAAGACCTGGAAATATCTCAGCACCCTTAAGTTCTGAAAACGCAGGCTGGTCAACAATTTCCCGGACCAACCGAATGCCCTTGCGCATCAACTCCCGGTCACGAGGATCTTTCAAATAATTACCCAGAATGCGAGGGGCATCCCCGGGGTTATTCGAGCGTAATTCAACTTTCCCGCGATCCGACATTGGCAAAGAAAAACTCATATCTAGCAGCAAGCTACTATGCAGGGGTGAACAGGATCGATCAGCCATTGATTTCACCGATCCACGGCGCATTCGACCCCGGCTTTCCGCCTTTCCTGATAACCACAGGGACCCGAGACCTCTTACTCAGTCAGTCGGTAATGCTGTCACAAAGATTGCGCGACACCGGAGCGCAGGTTGATTTACATGTCTGGGAAGGGCTTTGGCATGTCTTTGAATGGTACGAAGCTCTACCTGAAGCGCAACAGTCTATCGCCCGAATCGCTGACCATCTGATCCGAGAAATGGCCGTCGGTTGATGGTCAGCGCGTAATGGAGTTTTCCAGAAAGGCGCGCGTCCCGAGGGCGATGCGCGCGACGTTCTCGATCTTAATCCGTGCCGCTCGATGCTGCGCTAGGCTCTTGGCATCCGTGGGCAGGAATTTTATCAATTCGTATTCAAGGTCGCCGATCGCTTGCGCCGCGTTGAGCGGTTCGACCCTCGAGCCGACCCGCACCCAGATGCCGTCGATCAGCAGGTTGAGATAGCGCGCAATCATCCTCGCCTCGGCTCTTGGCACGAAATTCTTCAACTCATGCGCAAAATTGCTTGCCACACGGGCGTAGTTGGCGGCCTGAACCCGCTGAATATCGCGATTGAGGGGGACCTCGGCCATCAGAGATACCCAAGCTTGGCAGACAGCCTGATTGAAAATCGACTCATGGAAATTCGCAATTATGATGGCCCAAAGCCGTTCGTGTGGTGTCTCGGCGTGCCGGTAAAGTTCGACCAAAGATGTACTGAGCATTCCATTGGTTCGCCGGATCACGGCCTCGAGAAGCGAAGTCTTATCCTTGAAATGGTGCAACACTACGCCTTTGGAAACACCAGCGATCTCGCCGACTTTTTCAAACGTGGTGCCGCGGAGCCCAAAGAGCACTACCGCCTCAAACGCTGCCTTTGATAGCTCAGCGCGTCGGATCTCGCTGATCGACCTTGATCGCAATTAATGCACCTTTTCTGAGTTTGTATCCATAGTTCCAGATTCGCGGATATCACTACAACCTGGGACCAAAGTAATCAAATACTTACTGAAAGAAAAGAAACTGACTTTGCCGCCGCCCCGGATGACTTCCCTAACTTGCATGAAGGCGAGCTAAACCCATGAATGCGCGGATCAGCCACGTTTATCGTTGTTTGACCGCGCGGCCAGCAGCCGGTTCAGCCAATCTGGGTCCATTTCCGGAACCGACGAGAGCAACAGCTTGGTGTACTCCTCCTTCGGGTTGGCAAAGAGCTCGGCTTTGGATCCGCGTTCGACTACGGCACCATGTTGCATGACCACTACCTCATCAGCGATTGATTTTACGGTTGCGAGGTCATGCGTTATGAACATGTAGGCGAGGTTAAATTCGCCTTGCAGCCGGTCCAAAAGCTTCAGGATACCTTCCTGTACGATCTGGTCTAGCGCGCTCGTCACCTCATCGCAGATGATAAGTTGCGGCTCGGCGGCCAGCGCGCGTGCGATGCCGATCCGCTGCTTCTGACCGCCCGAAAGCTCTGAGGGTAGGCGATTGATATATTTCGCGGGCTCAAGTTCGATGAGCGCCAGCAGGTCACAAATGCGGCTTTCCAGCGCCTCGCCCTTCAGGCCTAGATACATCTCGGCAGGTCGCCCTATCAACTCATGCAGACGGAGTTTCGGATTCAACGCTGTATCGGCCGTCTGATAGATCATTTGGCATTGGCGCAATTGATCCCGCGAACGGGCCTTGAAGCTAGCGGGGAGTGGTTTGCCGTTAAATAGAACCTCTCCATTTTTTGGCTGCAGAAGCCCGGTAATGACCCGCGCGGTTGTGGATTTGCCTGATCCGCTTTCGCCAACTACGGCCACAGTACGGCCCGCGTGGATGTCGAAGCTAACACCCTTTAGTACATCGATCGCACCATAAGATGCCGTCACATTTCGCACCGATATGATAGGGCTTCCGGTCGAGGGTGGCTGTTTGACCCGAGCAAAGCTTCGCACCGCCCAGAGGCTTCGAGTATAGTTCGCGCGCGGGGCGGCCAGCATGCTGCGGGTGTCGGCCTCCTCGACCTCATTCCCACGCAATAACACCTTGATGCGGTCGGCCATCTGCGCGACTACGGCAAGGTCATGAGTAATGTAAATCGCCGCCGTGCCGAACTGACTTACGATATCACGGATGGCGGCCCGCCGTCCCTCAGGGTGCCAGAACCATCCGCGTTCAGTGTCTTGAGGCTTAATTCAAGTCGAGCTGTGATGGACGATAATGCCTGTTCAACCTTCGCGTCGCAGATAATCATCCGCGCTCCGCTATCTTCGATGAAATAGCTGAGTTCCTCGGTGGTGTAGGCGGTGTTCAGTGGCAGGAACACAGCACCCGCTTGAACGCACGCCGCGTAAAGGGCGAGGGCTTCTGGCGATTTTTGTACCTGTGCGGCAAGTCGATCGCCGGGTTGCAAGCCGCTTTGCTTCAGAACATGAGCCATCTGTGCCGCAAGGCCCAAAAAGGCGGCATACGTTACGACCGAGCCATCTGCCAACCGAAGAAACGGACTACTCTTGCCAAAATGACTTCCGAATAGCTGATCGTAGAGCGGGTTGATCATGTTTTATTTTCCAAATGAAATAATTTGTCAGCCACGGCACACAGCTCGCGGATCTCTGGCGAAAGGGCGATCTCACCGTTCTTAGTGAAAAGCTCGTGGTTCTGAGCCGCACGGCTAAGATCATAGAAGTAGTTGACCATTAGCCCTGACGACTGTCTCAGACCCTTTGCCGAGGTATCAGCATTCGCATGAACCTGATGTACGATTGCACCGTTCCCTAGGTGAAACCGCGCCACTGGATCGATGGGCATGCCGCTTTTATCTTTCGCATGGACAAGATAATGGGCACCCATAGCGCATAGCAGCGGTCCATCCGCAGCCCGAAAATCAATCCCCTTCTCAGCCAGCCAATTGGCGAAATTGGGCATTGGGGAAAGCGTAACGAAAGTCCGAAGCCCAGGCAGTTCCTGTGAAAGATCTGCAGCGACTTGCTTGATTAGCGAATTCCCAAACGAAATCCCCGCAAGGCCCGGCTGGCAATTCGAAATTGAATAAAAGACCGCCGTATCCGCCTCTTCTGCGGCCTTGACTTTACGGTTTTCCGCCAGCAGGGCCTGGATCGACCGCGCTATGCCCTGCATTAGGGCAACCTCAACGAAGATTAGAGGCTCGTCTGGCATCGCGGGATGAAAAAAGGCAAAGCAACGGCGGTCTTTGGGTTCTAGCCGCCGCCTCAGCTCATCCCAACTATCAATCGCATGAACGGCCTCATAGACGATTATTTTTTCTAATACATGCGCTGGGCTCTCCCAACTGATCGGTCGCAGTACGAGAAAGCCACGGTTGAACCATGAAGCCAACAGATGACGGAAATCCAGATCAAGTGCCTCGAGAGCCGGCTCGCCCTTACCTAGACGGAGCAGATCGGCCCGCATCCGTACAAGACTACTTGTCCCACCGGGCACAATGTTTAGACGCCGGATCAACTCCTGCCGAGGCGGTTCCGAGGCTGCCGCAAATTCACGGTAGGTAACTTTCGAAGGCGAGGCTTCATAGGCGTCCAGAGTTTGACGTACCTTACCCGGCAAGATGCTCATCTCGACTGCCATCATTCGGAAGAAGGCAAGTTTCTCTGTATCGTCCAATAATCCATAGCCTGAAAGGATCGCACTAGCAGAGGCCAGGCCAGAGGCTTCACCAGCCCCTCTGACCAGTTCACGCGCCAGTTCGGCAAGTGTCAAATCATCTTGACGAGTATAAATAGGCCGCACCTTGCGGCGGTTAAACACGCTAGCCAGAAGATCGGCCAGCATGGTCATGGTGTGCTGCGGTCGTTGGATTGTTGACGGCAAGGGCATAGCTCCGCCAGTTCTTCAGTTCCGAAGCGCTGCCTCGACAGACCCAGCCAGATAGTGAAAACTTGCCTTGGCGTTGAATTCACCTTGGCTGTATTTTCCGGGTGCACCATCTCAGCGAATCCTTCTGACCTGACACAGTTCGGCCCCATAAATGCCCGAGACGGATATTTGTTCCTAAAAACTTACTAGAAGTTAGTATTTTTTGTCAATAGAATATATAATATGCATTAGATAGCATAATTATGTTGCTGAGCCCGCAATTGGATTTCACTGTTCAGGTGAAAAGCTAAGCTAAGACCGGCTTCTTCACCGGTCCCCAAAACAAGCTTATTGAAACATCAACTCATTGGAACATAAGATGGGCGCTGGACAATCAATGCAGCAACTTTAGGAACGAACGCGGCGACAAATCTAAGCGTTATTCAGACAATTGAGGCATTGGTTCCTCAAAGTACTCCGTCGAACGTGAAGTGGCCCTCAAGATCAATTTTAAATCCACGCATATCGCCCTAAGTGTTTGGAGCTTGCGATCAACTATCAGTGCTAATCCAAACGGTTTTTTAGCGCTCGTCCAATGCACGATTCATAGGCGATAACCTCCCCTCATTTTCCTGACCTTTCGGGATCGGCATTGACTGGCTTGATATAGCACTCTCGTGCGTATGAAGCCCAGCAATTCAACCCGATTCGCCTTGAAAGCGGCATCCGACCAACAGTCGGTTGAGCGTTCGTTTAGGACAATTCCTTCTTGGACCGAGATAAAGTTTAGTCAGCTTAGCAATCCAGATCGGTTGCTGCGCGGATCGGCAGTCTTCCCTCTGGCAACACATCATCATGACAAGCGCGGAATGCCCACCCCCTCCGCTACGGCAACCTCGCGGCCTAGAAACGATTTGACATCTACCGAGCCGGGAAAGTGCCCGGCGAACAACTTTTCCAGCGCTCACGAGCCGACGGGTTCAAATCCGGTTTTTCGGGAATCTATGGCCCCGCTTTTGAAGGTCAGCGATGCCGCACTTGTTTTGGCGGTATCAGTCAAAACAATCCGCCGCATGATCGATAGGCATGATTTGCCATCTGTGCGGATCGGTAGGGCAATCCGGATCCGATCCGATGAACTTCAGTTCTTTATGGACAGGAGAGCGCTATGAGGACAGATCTTGCAAGGCGGATTAATCACGCTGAACCTCCGTCGGCCATGTCGATGTGTAGCGCACGGTTTAGGCCAGCGCTTGCGCTAAATTCCGTTAATTTCGAGACATGTGCGCTGATGGCGCTGCCTTACGGGCGCATTAGAAAATATATCGCACAAGTTAATGATTTTATGAGATTAATTTATTCATCGTTATTACTACATGTATCGGTTTGCGTTGTTTTGGTACTTGAAGTAATAACGATTTTGAACTATTGTCCACTCCTGTCATCACGAGGCCACCCATGACCACGCCAAAACCTTCACGAGCCACTCTCGAGACCCTTTTGAGCCTCGTTGACGCGACAGAATGGCCGCATCGGGTAAAAATGGACGTCAAATCATCGGTTCGAACTGTCGGGCGGGTGCTCGGTGGGGAATTAGCCTCAATCGAGGCCGACGTACCCTCCTTACGCCGGCGGCTTGAAGGAATGTCTCCCGAGTCGGTCGGTCTGACCAAGGGCCGCTGGAACAATATTCGGAGCCTGTTCGGTAAGGCGTTGGCTTTAGCTGTCGACGTTATTCCCTCAAGATCGAAAGAGCCGGTGCTACCGGAATGGGCCGAGGTTCTGGCGCTGATCCAGGAAAATCGCCGCTGGCATTTAACGCCGCTCGCGCGGTTCTTGGGTAGTAAAGGTATCCTTCCTTTATCAGTTACCCTTGCTGATCTTGAGGCATATCATTCCGCCTTGGGATCAGATCGGTTGCGGTCGGATCCCGAAGGTACATGGAACTCGATTACGTGGTCGTGGAATGCGTGTGCCCGAGAAGTTCCGTCTTGGCCGCAGATAGAAATCGAGCGGGTCTCGCGCAAAGAGACTTATATTCTCGACTGGTCAGCCTTCGATCCGGCCTATCGCCTGGACTGTGAGGCGTATCTTCATAGCCTCCAAAATGTGGATCTGGCTGCAGATGAAGGTCCACTAAGGCCGGCGCGCCCGGCAACAATCGAGACGAGGCGTTATCAGCTGCGCGTTTTGGCATCGGCCTTGGCGCTTAGCGGTCGAAAGACATCGACCATCTCTGGGATTGCCGATCTGGTGACACCTGAAGCCCATGAGAAAATTTTGCGTTTCTTTCTTGATCGGCATGAGGGCAAGACCTCGCCGCAGGTCGCTCAGCTTGCAGGCCTGTTGCGTGATCTCGCCAAACACCGGGTCAAGGTCGATGGTCCTGCTCTGGAAAAGATCCGTCGTGTCGCTTCAAAGCTCGCTATGCCGCGTCAAGGTATGACCAAGAAGAACCGAGTGCGGTTGTCGGCGTTTGATGATCCAGCCATCGTTGCTCGTTATCTTGGGCTACCGTCAGAAATCCGTCGCGATGTGGAAAAGAGCAAGGCCAACAACAAATCTCGAGCGGTCCTTGCAAGTCTTACTGCAGCCGTTGCACTAGAACAGGTTGTACCAATCCGGCGCAAGAACCTTGCCGCACTTTCGCTGACAAAAAATCTGGTCCAGCGCGGCAACGGGCTTTATCTCGTCTTGAATGAAGACGAGACCAAAAACGAGATCGCAATCGAATTCGAACTACCTGACGAAACGGTGGAGATCCTCGCCTGGTATGTCCGCGAATGGCGTTCGATCCTGTTGTTACAACCGAACGATGCTCTATTCCCAGGCGAGAGCGGCCAATCCAAGCACCCTAATACGCTAGGCAAACAGATTAGCGAGGTACTTGAACGGTATCTCGGCATTGAGTTCAACACGCATTTGTTCAGACATGTCGGTGGCAAGATCTTCTTGGATTCAAAACCTGGACAATATGAAGTGGTTAGGCGCGTTTTGGGTCATAAGTCTCTAGCCACTACGACGAGCATCTACACCGGAGCGGAGACGCGCTCGGCCGGACAACTCTTTGCGCAGGTCATCAATGATCGTCGTCTTCATCTTGAAGCCGAACTCAAGACCAAAAAAGGCAAAAAGACGGCCCACTCGATAGCCACGGTCAAACGTGCCCCCGCTCAGCCCTCAAAAATAATATCGAAACCACCGATCCATTGGACAAAAAAGGCGGAAGAAAAATCATGAGTGGCGGACTTTATGGGCGCGGCAAAGCGCCAGAGCGCGAATGTTTAAAGCTCCCGTTCTGGCCCGCAGAAGACGGCAGGCGTTGGGAGTTGGCGCTAAAGCCAGGTGATTATTTTGACGACACTAAAGGTGCCCGCGTCAATCATTCAACGAAATCGAATGAGAAAGCGGAGAAAGGCTATGGCCGCTTTCTGACCTTTCTACACCATCACGACCGCGATGCGCTAACGTTGCCTCCTGAATTCCGCATTACAAAAGAACGCGTTAAGGCTTATGTCTCACATCTCCAAGAGATTGGAAACTCAACCCAGACATTATTAGGCCGCCTCCAAGAGCTTCTGGAAGTGGCAAAAGTGATGGACCCTGAAAAGGATTGGTCCTTTATAAATGACCGCTCTTCACGGGTCCGTGCGCAACACAGACCTGTCCGCGACAAAAAAGATATCAAGCTCACGGATGAACTCCTGTCACTGGGCCTAAAGCTAATGGCAAAAGCGATCGAGTTTGAGGGGCTTGAAGCCGCAATTCTTTTCCGCGACGGATTGATAATCGCGTTCCTTGCGCTCGTTCCCGTTCGTCGCCGCAATCTTGCCGATCTGATCCTAACCGAAAACCTGGTCGCGATCGATGGAGGTTGGCTTGTCCTCTTCGACGAAACCGAGACTAAGACACATGAGCCGCATGAGGCTATGCTTCCTGATATTCTGCACATACCACTTCAGACCTATCTCACTGTCCATCGTCCCTATCTGCTAGCTCGCGAAGGTCGCTGGACGAGCGATCCGAGGAACGCGGTCTGGATCTCGAAGGACAGCTCGGCCATGACCCAAATGGCTATTTATGATCGCGTCCGCGCCCGCACAAAAGACGAATTCGGCAAACCGATTAGCATCCACGCGTTCCGATATGCAGCGGCCACCACACTTGCTATCGCCGATCCCGTTCATGTGCGGATCGCAGCGCCACTTCTTGGACATCGCACATTCTCGACCACCGAGACCTATTATCAGCAAGCGCAGACGCTCGAAGCCCATCGCGAATACGTCGCCACTATCTACAAAAGGAGGACCGGATCATGAGTACCAAGACAACATCCAGAAAGAAGAAGCTGACAGCTTCATTGCCCTCCGAAGGAGAGCTACACATTCATTTTCCGAACGATGAGGATTGGAAGGACCTTAAAAAATCTCTTGGTCTTTCAAAAAAACATTCAAAAATCCTGATGGAAGTTCTCGGCGATATCGTCATGGATATTGCCCAAATTACAAAGCTTAAAAAAGCACAGGTTAAACGATCAGACGCAATTCGTCGTATCCAAAATCTCGAATTACGGCTTGAGCAAACAATCAAAACACTTCGAATTGAAGGAAAAGATCTAATTGAAATTTTGCCACTCTCAGCCCTAGAAGACGTAGGCGATCTCTTCACTTTCGCTGCAGCGTCATCTGCGACTGAGAAAAATCTTTATCCAAAGGACTATTTGAAAGATCGCCAATCAATGGAGGCAGCAGGCACACTTATGACACTGCAGACAATCGACCAGCACTATGCGCACCGTCGACGTGATCTGGGCCTTCTTCATGGTGCGGACCTTCTTATTCACACGCTTGAGAAAATTCAGGTCCCTCTTAAGAGTTGGTTGGAACGAAATACGCAAAACACAGGTGGACGACCAAAACAATCAATCCGTGAACTTGCAATACAGAGATTAATCCATTTTGCGCCAGCGATCCTAGGATCAAAGCCCACACCATCCGTCACTGGCCCTTTCATGCAGATGGCAACATTAAGCCTTTATTATTGCGGATTTCCGGAGGATGGCCTTGAAAAGGCGATCGCAACAGAATTGAGAAAATGGAACGCTTTTAAGGAAGCTGCTGAAGAATAGTGGTCACAATCATATCTCTTATCGAATGTTTAGCTCCCAAAACTATGATGCAATTTCCTGACCTTTCCGGATCGGTTCTCACGCGTAAGGCTGCCATTTTGGCGGCATGGAACAGCCGCGGATTGATCAGCTCCGGACGAAAGCAAAGCGCCCCCGCCCTATGGCGGATGGGCGGTTGCCGCGTCTTGGCTTGCGGCCTCTGGATCCTGAGCGTCGGTTGCTTCCCGCCCGCCCAAGGAAGAATGTCGCGGAATGGCAGCCGGACATTGCATCCGATCTTAGTTCCGAGATGCCAATCTCGATGGCTGAGTTGGATTCTATTCTTCAGCTTCTCGGCAATGATCTGGCTTCAATACTCGGTGACTAGGCTGGCAACTGGCCAACATCCCATTTGGCCTGTGCAGAACACGCTGAGTCCATACTCATGGCAGTTGAATCAAGCTCATCTCGCTATAACTTAAATCCCCACTAGGAGACTTTACACAATGGCCTTCTCGTCCGCTCACCCTTTGGCCCAGAACCCGATCAAGCGGGTGGCTCTTTATCTGCGTGTGAGTACCGGACGCCAAGCGGCAGGCGATGTCTCGATCCCCTCCCAGCGGGATCTGACTAGCCGATATTGCCTCGCGCAAGGCTGGGAGGTCGTAACTGAGTTTGTAGAACCTGGCGCCTCGGCAACCGATGATAAACGCCCCGTTTTCCAGACAATGCTTGAGCGCGCGGCGGGTCCCGATAGAAATTTTGACGTCATCTGTGTTCACGCTTTCTCGCGGTTTTATCGGAACGGCGCCGAGATGGAGCTGACAATTCGCAAGTTAAGAAAGCTTGGGGTTGAAGTCGTGTCGGTTACGCAACCCACAGGAACGGATCCATCTCAGGAGTTAATGCGCCAGATCATTGGCATCTTCGATGAATATAGTTCGAAGGAGAATGGCAAGAATGTCACTCGCTCCATGCGAGAATCCGCCAAGCAGGGTTTTTGGAATGGAGCCCGATCACCTTTAGGCTATCGTGTGATTGAAGCCGAGCGTCGTGGTTCCAAAATTAAAAAGAAGCTGGAGATTGATCCGGTAGAGGCTGAACTCGTTCGCCTGATCTATCAACTCTACACTGAGGGCGACGGAACTTCCCGCCCGCTCGGTATTAAAGACACCACAAAATGGCTTAACGAGCGGGGATATCGAACCCGTTTGGGATCGACTTTCGGCGTCGGGCCCGTTCATAAAATTCTTACCCATGCATATTATGCAACGGGTAAATGGCCTTATGGCGTAAAAAACGCCCGTACCGGTGAGCTTAATGACAGTACGTTGATTGTTGAAGTCGACGTTCCAACCATCATTTCCCAAGATCTTTTTGAAAAGGCTCAGGCGCGCCTTGCGTACAACAACTCCAATGTAACCCCGCCACGAGTGGTCAACGGCCCTACGTTGCTTGCAGGCCTTGCCGTTTGCGCTTCCTGCGGTTCGGGGATGACCATAAGCGGAACCAATCGTCATGGACGCTCCTACCGCTATTATAGCTGCGCGGGATGCAAACAACGGGGACAAACCGTTTGCAAAGGACGTCATGTGCCGATGGCCCGTTTGGACACGCTTATTACAGAGGCCGTAAAAGAGCGCCTTCTGCACCCGAAACGCTTGGCGGTAATCCTCGGATCTCTCGCAGCCCGACAAAATGGTAAAAATAAAGCCGTTGATGATCGTCGCGACGCTCTCATCAAGGAGCTCCAGGAAAAAGACGAAAAGCTTAAACGCCTCTACCTTGCCATCGAAAATGGGATCATCGAGATCGACGATCAGTTGAAAACAAGGATTACGGAGCTGAAAACGGAGAAGGAAATCGTACAGATCTCCATTGAACGAATTGCCCAGCAAGTGTCGAGCCGGGTGCAAATAACGCCAGCACGCATTGAAGCGTTCTCAAAATTAATAAACGATAAGCTCGAAAATGGTGACGTGCAGACCCGAAAAGCGTACCTGCGATCGGTGATTTCGGCCATCGAAGTCGACGACGGCAGCGT
>JAPJMW010000168.1 GCA_026461505.1 Beijerinckiaceae bacterium | reverse complement strand
GTCTTGCTGCGCTAAGGTTTGGGTGAACACCTCACCGCGTCCACATGACCTGATCAATATGCGGGGCATGGGTGGCGAGCATCACTAGGCGGTCGAAGCCAAGCGCAATGCCGGATGTGGGCGGCATCAAGGGCAAAGCTTGCAGTAAATCCTCGTCAATCGGATATCTTTCGCCATAAATCCGCTCTTTGGCGTCCATATCGGCCTCAAATCGCCGTCTTTGCTCGGCGGCATCGGTGAGTTCGCCAAAGGCATTGGCGAGCTCGACGCCACAGGCAAACAGCTCAAACCGCTCGGCAACGCGCGGATCAGAAGGCTTGGGGCGAGCCAAAGCGGCCTCGGATATCGGATATTCGCACAAAATCGTGGCGCGACCGATGCCGAGATGGGGGTCGATTTTTTCAACCATCACGCGGCTGAAAATGTCGGACCAACTATCATCATCGGCGATACGGATGCCCGCTTTGCGGGCTGATTCGGCCATAATCGCGCGGTTTGGTACGCCATTGGGCGTCGTTGCCATCAGATCAATCGCCGCATAGCGGGCAAAGGCATCGGATACAGTCAGCCTTTCTGGCTCAAGAAACGGATCAACCGTCACGCCGCGATAAGACAATTGGGTACTTCCTGCGATTTTTGCGGCTTCCTTGAGCAAAATTGTGCAATCTTCCATCAGTTTTTCGTAAGGGGCATGTGTTCGGTACCATTCAAGCATCGTAAATTCGGTGGCGTGCAGCGGCCCACGCTCACGGTTGCGGAACACGCGGGCGAAGTCGAAAATCTTGGTTTCACCCGCTGCAAGCAGCTTTTTAGCGGCAAATTCGGGGGATGTGTGCAGATAAAGCGTCTCAACATCACCATCGGGCCGCATGACTTGCGTTGAAAGGGCATGGAGATGGGTTTCATTGCCGGGCGAACGCTGCAATTGAGCGCATTCGACTTCTAAAAATCCTTCAGCCTCAAAAAACTGGCGGAAAGCGGCTTTGATTTTGCATCTTGCCAAGAGGATCGGACGACGGTCGGCGTGGTTATCGGGTAACCACCATTGAAAGCTGTTATTCATCAGGGTCTAGCGTCTTTGCCGCAAGTGTGAGAAAAGCGCCGCAGTTTATGCAATAGGACGCTGCGTCGTCCGGTCCAAAGTCAGGAAACTATCCGTGCAAGTCATCGCCAGTTCGCTTCGTAAAGGCAATATCGTTGAGAAAGACAACCAGCTTTATGTCATTCTGAGCGCCGAAAACATCCATCCCGGCAAGGGAACGCCCGTTACCCAGCTCGCTATGCGCCGGATCAGCGATGGCGTGAAGATCGCCGAGCGCTACCGCACGACCGAATCGGTTGAGCGCGCTTTCGTTGAAGATCGCGATTTCAACTATCTCTACGAAGATGCCGATGGCTTCAATTTCATGAACAATGAAACCTTCGAACAGCTCTCGGTGCCGAAGGATGTTGTGGGTGACCAATCGGTCTATCTCCAAGAAAACATGAAATGCGTGCTCTCAACCTATGAAGGCCGCTGCGTGTCGATCATCCTGCCACCACGCGTGACGCTTGAGATCATGGAAACGGAGCCAACGGTTAAGGGCCAGACGGCTTCGTCTTCCTACAAGCCTGCTATTCTCTCGAATGGCGCACGCACCATGGTGCCTCCGCATATTGCGACCGGCACACGCGTTGTCATCCAGACGGAAGACGGCTCCTATGTTGAGCGTGCGAAAGACTAACGCTTAAAGGGGAAAGATTGCCATGCGCGCCGTTCTCGACATCGTTTTGATCGCATTAAACCTCTATTCTTGGTCGGTGATTGGATCGGCTGTGTTGAGCTGGTTAATTGCCTTCAATGTCGTGAATATGCGCAATGATGTGGTGCGTTCGGTGGCGATGGGCTTGTACCAGATCACCGAACCAGCACTACGCCCCATTAGGCGGATGCTGCCCAATCTTGGCACGATGGATATTTCACCGATTATCCTTTTGCTCCTGATCATGCTAGCTGAGCGCGTGATCCAGATGTATATTTACCCTTACGTCTTCTAATGAGCGGCCAACCGTGGACGGTTACCGTTGACGGGCTTCTCCTCACCGTTCGCTTGACGCCGAAGGGCGGACGCGATGCCATTGACGGCATCGAAACACTTTCCGATGGGCGTGCGGTGCTCAAAGCCCGCGTAAGAGCTTTGCCCGAAGACGGCGAAGCCAACGCGGCCTTGGTTAAACTGATCGCAAAGACCGCTGGCGTTTCGGCGTCGCGCGTTACGGTGCAATCCGGCCATACGGCGCGGTTAAAAGTGCTCAAGCTTGAGGGGGATGGTACGGTGCTAGCAACCGTCATTCAGACCCATTTATCCGAAAGCATCCGCCCATGATCCGCATAGCCCCCGGTGCAGCCCTTGATGAGAGTGAATTGATTGAGAGTTTTGTCCGCGCCTCTGGGCCCGGCGGGCAGAATGTCAATAAGGTCGCAACCGCCGTTGAATTGCGGTTTGATATTCGTAACGCGCCATCGATTGACGCGGATATTAAAGAACGTCTTGAAAAGCTTGCCGGACAGCGTTTGACGCTTGAGGGGGTGATTATCCTCTTTGCGCAGAAGCACCGGACACAGGAAATGAACCGAGCGGATGCGCGGACTAGGCTTTTCGATTTAATCCGAAAAGCCGCCAAGAGGCCGATCATTCGTAGGCCAACCAGACCAACGCTGGCTTCCAAAAAAAGGCGCGTTGAGTCGAAAGTAAAGCGCGGCAGCATTAAGGGACTACGCGGCAAACCCTCAAGCGACGATTAGAGCTGCGGCATATTGCGCTTAAGACCATTGTATTGGGGTATGCTGCATTGCGGAACGGGTTGAATTTGGATAGAACCGCATCATTCCGGAGGCGGCGCTGCCGCTGTTCCTCGTAATCAAGAGATGAGCGCGATGACCGAAGCTAAGACTCGTCCCCTTTCACCGCATTTAAGCATCTACAAACCCACCATCACGATGACGATGTCGATCGTTCATCGTATTACGGGAATGGGGCTTTATGCGGGTACGCTTTTATTGGCCATCTGGCTGATTGCAGCCGCAAGCGGTGCGGCGGCTTTTGCCCCCGTTCAGCAGTTCATCGCGAGCCCTTTTGGGCGGATTATTCTGCTCGGTTACACATGGGCGATCATTCATCATGCGCTTGGCGGCATGCGTCATTTCATCTGGGATATGGGCGCAGGCCTTGGCCCCGAGCGCATGATGTTGGCCCGTCTGACGTTGATCGGTTCGCTCGTGATCACCGTTGGCCTGTGGGTGTTGGGTTACGCAGTAAGGTAATGGCATCATGAATTCGACCTCGACCATGAAAACCCCCATGAAACGCGTTCGCGGCCTTGGCTCGGCCCATTCGGGCACCGAGCATTTCTGGCGTCAACGCTTAACGGCTCTGGCCAATATTCCGCTCACCATCGGCTTTCTTTGCGTGGTGTATGCCACGCTTGGTAAAGACGCCGATGCGGCGCGCGCCGTGCTGGCCCGTCCGTTTGATGCCTTCATCATCGGCCTCTTTGTGATCTCCGGCGTGATCCATATGAAAATCGGGATGCAGGTGATCATCGAAGATTACATCCATGGCGAAGGTTCTAAAATCATTGCCTTGGCGCTGAATACTCTTTTCTCGCTAGCGATTGGCGCGGCATGCGTATTTGCCGTCCTTAAATTGACGTTTGGAGCATCATAATGGCGACTTCTTCCCCCGCTCAAAACGGTAAGGCTTATCCCATCACCGACCATTCCTTTGATGTGGTGGTGGTGGGCGCTGGCGGCGCGGGCCTTCGTGCAGCTGTTGGCTGCGCGCAAGCGGGCCTGCGCACCGCTTGTATCTCAAAAGTGTTTCCAACGCGCTCGCACACGGTTGCAGCGCAAGGCGGCATTTCCGCAGCGCTCGGCAATATGGGCCGCGATGATTGGCGCTGGCACATGTATGACACTGTGAAGGGTTCCGACTGGCTCGGCGACCAAGACGCGATTGAATATCTCTGCCGCAATGCGCCCGAAGCCGTCTATGAGCTCGAGCATTGGGGCGTGCCGTTTTCGCGCACCGAAGAAGGCAAGATTTATCAGCGTCCTTTCGGCGGTATGACAACCGAATTCGGCAAAGGCACCGCGCAACGTACTTGCGCTGCGGCTGACCGCACGGGCCACGCCATTCTACATACGCTCTATGGACAGGCGCTGCGCTCGAAGACCGAGTTCTTTATCGAGTATTTTGCGCTTGATCTGATCATGAGCGAAGAAGGCCGCTGCGTTGGCCTGATGGCGCTTAAAATGGATGACGGTACGATCCACCGCTTCCGTGCAGCCGAAGTGATTTTGGCGACCGGTGGTTATGGCCGCGCCTATTTCTCGGCGACTTCTGCGCATACCTGCACGGGTGACGGCAATGCGATGGTGCTTCGCGCAGGATTGCCGTTGCAGGATATGGAATTCGTGCAGTTCCACCCGACCGGCATTTATGGCGCGGGCTGTCTGATCACCGAAGGTTCACGCGGGGAAGGCGGCTATCTCACCAATTCGGAGGGCGAGCGCTTTATGGAGCGTTATGCGCCATCCGCCAAGGATCTCGCCTCGCGTGACGTGGTGTCGCGCGCCATGACGATGGAAATTCGCGAAGGCCGCGGCGTGGGCAAGCAGAAGGATCACATCTATCTGCATCTCGATCATCTTGATCCGAAAATTCTGGCCGAGCGTTTGCCCGGCATTTCGGAAAGCGCCAAGATTTTTGCGGGCGTCGATGTGACGAAGGAGCCAATTCCGGTGCTGCCGACCGTGCATTACAATATGGGCGGAATCCCGACCAATTATCACGGCGAAGTGCTGACCAAGAAGAACGGCAATGCCGATACCATCGTCCCCGGTTTGATGGCGATTGGCGAAGCGGCTTGCGTATCGGTACATGGTGCCAACCGTTTGGGCTCAAACTCGCTGATCGATCTCGTGGTGTTTGGCCGCGCGGCCGGACAACGCGCTGCTGAACTCGTTTCGCCCGGCGAAAAGCAGGCGGAATTGGCGGCCAATGCGGGTGAAGCCGCACTCGCGCGGCTCGACCGCTTCCGTCACGCTTCAGGCGGCACCAAGACGGCGGAACTGCGGTTGCAAATGCAAAAGACGATGCAAAACAATTGCGCCGTGTATCGCACCGGCGAAGTGTTGCATGAAGGCCAGACGCTGATCCATAACGTATGGAGCGGCTCGTCCGATATTCAGGTCACAGATCGCTCGCTGGTTTGGAACACGGATTTGTTGGAGACGCTGGAATTCGACAATCTCATCGCACAAGCGGTGGTGACGATGGATTCTGCTGCCAACCGCCAGGAAAGCCGCGGCGCGCATGCGCGTGAGGATTTCCCGAACCGTGACGACAAGGAATGGATGAAGCATAGTTTGGCCTTCATCGATCCGGCCAAACAAGAAACCCTCATCGATTATCGCCCCGTGCACACCTACACGATGTCAAACGACATTGAGTATATCGCACCAAAGGCGCGCGTGTATTGAGCGGATTGGGACGAAGGAAATTAGATCATGGTTGAACTCACGCTCCCAAAAAACTCCCGCGTTATCGACGGCAAGGTCTGGCCGAAGCCGCAGGGTGCCAAGCGTCTCACCGAGTTTCGCATCTACCGCTATGACCCGGATGGCGAGAGCAATCCGCGCATGGACACCTATTATGTCGACCGCGACGATTGCGGGCCGATGGTGCTCGACGGCATTATCTGGATCAAATCAAAGATCGACCCGACGCTGACCTTCCGCCGCTCCTGCCGCGAAGGGATTTGCGGTTCTTGCGCGATGAATATTGATGGGTTGAACACACTTGCTTGCACCAAGGGCATGGACGAGGTGGCGCATCCGATCCGGATTTATCCGTTGCCGCATATGCCGGTGATCAAGGATCTCGTGCCGGATCTCACGCATTTCTATTCGCAACATGCCTCGATCGAGCCATGGC
>JAPJMW010000167.1 GCA_026461505.1 Beijerinckiaceae bacterium | reverse complement strand
TGACGGTCGCATCGTCCTCATCGTCGACATCCCGTTTCACATTCCCTTGGCGAACGCGGCGCGGTGCGTCTTGCAGCATTGCATCGCGGGAAATGTCTTTGTCGCGTATGCGATCCCCACGGCGTGGACCTTCCGGGGTCGCTTCAGCAATACGCAGTGCTTTTTTGAGCGCAATATCAGCCATTGTGACATTGGTTGGTTGGCTTGTTTCGGCATTGTAGGCAGCCTGTGGCGCTTCGCCGAAGCCTTCTGCCCGGCCACTCTCGAGCTGTGCGCGTGCATTCGCCTTGGATTGCCGCTCTTGCGTCAGAGCAGGGTTTAAAAGAGCCGCCAAGTGCTCATCAAGAGGCAAAAGCTCAGGTTTTGAAGCTTTACCAGACGATTTTGCCGTTGATTTAGGAGATTTAGCCATGCACTCAAAATGGGCTGAGTCAGGCGTCAGGGCAAGGGGTCGATGAGGATGTTTCCTAAATCCCATGGCGTAAAAGCATAAAATAAAAAGGCCCAGAGTTTTCCGGGCCTTTTGTTATTCCAAGTCGGATTGGGCTAATGGCTTACGCCTTAGCGCATTTTCCGTCTTTCCATACCATGTGGTGCTTTACGCAGGTCTTTTCGGTCTTATAGGTTTTTGCGGAAGCAATGGCTGGGGCAAGTGCGATGCCTGCGATAATCAGGCCAGTAGCGATACGACGAATCATGATGATCTCCGTTGCGAGCGATAGTTCGGGCCGAGCGGTTTGTTCGGCATTTTCTGAATATAAATCAGGAGAGCTGCATGGTCGATGAACGTAAGATTACAAATATGTGATGGTTATTAACGTTTATTAAGATTTAGGCTCGGATCAGCTTTCGGGTTTTGACGATGAACACCGATCTTGGGGGCGGATTTGTATCGTAATTTCCGATGAAATTATCAGATCTGGCCTTGCTCTGACCGTTGTGCGGGATTAGGGTCCGCCCGCCTTATTTCTCTTAAACGTGTTATTTTCGGAGTTCGATCATGGGTTTTCTTGCCGATGCCTTGTCCCGCGTGCAGCCTTCCGCCACGATTGCCGTAACTCAGAAAGCACGCGAGCTGAAAGCCCAAGGTAGGGACATTATTTCCCTTTCGGTTGGTGAGCCGGACTTTGATACGCCCGAAAACATCAAGAAGGCTGCGATTGACGCGATTATTCGTGGCGAAACGAAGTATACGCCTGTATCCGGCATTACGCCGCTGCGCGAAGCGATCGTGAAAAAGTTCAAGCGTGAAAATGGCCTGGATTACAAAGCAAGCCAAACCATCGTCTGCACCGGCGGCAAGCAGGTGCTTTATAATGCTTTTGTATCAACCTTGAATAAGGGCGACGAGGTTATTATTCCCGCACCCTATTGGGTTTCTTATCCCGATATGGTGTTGCTCTGCGGCGGCGAGCCTGTGTTTGTTCCGACCACGCTCGAAAAAGGCTTCAAGCTTCAGGCTGAAGACTTAGACCGTGCGATTACGTCCCGCACGAAATGGATTATTTTGAACTCTCCATCCAATCCGTCGGGTGCCGCTTACACACGGGATGAGTTGAAGGCCATCACCGATGTGTTGGTGCGCCATCCCCATGTTTGGGTACTCACCGATGATATGTATGAACATCTCACCTTTGGTGATTTTGTGTTCACGACGCCGGCTCAGATCGAGCCTAATCTGATGGACAGAACGCTGACCATGAATGGTGTGTCGAAAGCCTATGCCATGACAGGCTGGCGTATTGGTTACGCGGCTGGTCCTGATAAGCTCATGAAGGCAATGGATATGGTGCAGGGTCAACAGACATCGGGTGCGTGCTCCATTTCGCAATGGGCGGCGGTTGAAGCTTTAAATGGTCCGCAAGACTTTATCCAAGTGAGCCGTAAGGCCTTCGAAGGTCGTCGTGATCTCGTTGTCTCGATGCTCAATCAGGCGAGCTTGCTGGATTGCCCGATGCCTGAGGGTGCGTTCTATGTTTATCCGAGCTGCGCCCGCGCGATTGGCAAAACGGCTCCATCGGGCAAAGTGATTAAGACGGATGAGGATTTTGTGACGGAACTGCTGGAGGCGGAAGGTATCGCAGCGGTTCATGGAACAGCTTTTGGACTTGGTCCGAATTTCCGCATTTCTTATGCAACGTCAAACGAATTGCTCGAAGACGCTTGCGCCAAGATCCAGCGTTTCACAGCAAGCCTGCGTTAATTCAACCGATTTTACCCTTGCATGCAAACCATGATCTGCGTGCAAGGGTTAAATTATGGATTGCCAACAAAATTAGTGCGCCCAGCGCTGGGCCTTGCTCACGAGAAAATCCCGGAAAACCTGCACGCGGGCGACATTTTTGAGCTCTTCGGCATAGACGAGATAGCTCTCAAGTGAGGGCGTATCCATGTCATTTAAAACCTGGACAAGACCCGCATCTTTATCAACCAAATAGTCCGGCAACACAGCGATACCTGCGCCGCGAACAACGGCTTGGGTAAGGGCTGTAATATTATTGACCGTCAGAGCCGCTGCCCGCGGATTGCGGCTTTCCCGACCCATTGTTGTTAGCCAATGTACGTCGAGTAGATGAGAAGGCGTCGGCCCGCCGAATGTCAGAATGCGATGTTCTTCAAGCTCGCTAATCGATTTTGGCGCACCCCGTTTTTTAATATAATCTTGCGACGCATAGGCATGAAAATGCACGGTAAAGAGCTTGCGCTGAATGAGATCACCTTGTGTCGGTTGACGAAGCCATATGGCAACGTCAGCTTCGCGCATGGCCAAATCTAGTTCTTCGTCCGTGAGCAGCAATTGCAGGCGGATGTCAGAATAGAGATCCAGAAATTCGCCGACACGCGGGGTAAGCCAATTGGTGCCTAATCCCAAGGTTGTTGTAACACGAAGATCGCCATGTGGCTTTTCGCGGCTATCGGTTAATCTGATCCGAGCGGCTTCAAGTTTCAGCATCATTTCCTTGGCTGTACGGAAAAGATGTTCGCCTTGTTCAGTTAGGATAAGGCCACGGGCGTGGCGGTGAAACAGCGGTACACCGAGATCACGCTCGAGTGCGCTAACCTGGCGGCTGACTGCGGATTGACTGATCGAAAGTGCATCGCCTGCATGGGTAAAGCTGCCTGCATCCGCTGCGACATAGAATATCCTGACCTTATCCCAATCGATATCAGACGGCGGAGCAAAATTTGTGGTCGTTGCCATTATTCTGCTGCCTTTAAATGCATTTCATGGGCGGCTAACCAGCGTTCAGCTTCCAATGCTGCCATGCATCCCAAACCAGCGGCTGTAACGGCTTGGCGGAAGACATCATCGGTAACGTCGCCTGCGGCATAGACACCTTCAATCGATGTTGCCGTTGAGTCTGGCGCGGTCCAAATATAACCACCTTGCTTCATTTTAAGCTGGCTTGAAAAAATAGAGCTCGCCGGACTATGGCCAATAGCGACGAAAACGCCATCGGCCTCGAGGCGAGTAACAGTGCCTGAAATGGTATCTTTAATGTCTGCACCGGTGACGGAGACAGGTGTTCCTGATCCGATAATTTCTTCGACCGTGTGGTTCCAAACGACTTCGATTTTTGGATACGCGAATAGGCGATCTTGCAGAATTTTTTCGGCTCTGAACGAGTCTCTGCGGTGAACAACCGTAACTTTGGATGCAAGGCCTGCGAGATACAGCGCTTCTTCAACCGCTGAATTACCACCCCCGACGACAATCACATTTTTCCCTCGGAAAAAGAAACCGTCACAGGTCGCGCATGCGGATACACCGAAGCCCATAAATTTTTCTTCAGAAGGAATACCGAGCCATTTGGCTTGGGCGCCTGTGGCAATGATTAGGGCATCACATGTGTAAACATCGCCGCTATCGGCCACTAACCGGAAAGGACGAGCGGATAAATCAGCCGATACAATAAGATCGGAAATCATTTGCGTACCGACATGCTCGGCTTGGGCGCGCATCTGTTCAACGAGCCACGGCCCCTGAATGGGATCAGCGAATCCGGGGTAATTTTCGACGTCGGTCGTAATTGTAAGTTGCCCGCCGGGCTGTAGTCCGCTGATAAGGACAGGGCTTAGCATTGCACGGGCGGCATAAATGGCCGCCGTATATCCGGCTGGCCCTGACCCTACGATGATTAGCTTTTCGTGCCGCGTCGTCATGGTGCTTCCTCAATCATTGGTTGCTCTAAGATGTAGCGTTAGATATGCAGAATGCAACAGGTACCTAAGACTGGACACATCATTTTTGCATGGGTGGACTAGGTCGCTCGGCGGTTACCTATGCTTTTTTCTTGTAGCTTGGAGGGCTTCGGGCTATGCCCAGTAGGGAATCGCCGATTTTAATTCCGCGTTTATTAACGGGATCGCTCAATGACAATCTCCCAAGCCGTCTATTCTGAAACGCTCGAAAAGAGCTTGTCTTCGGCCATTCGGTCCGAAACGCCTTATCGCCACTGGTTTGTTTCAGATGTTTTCCCAAAGGCGGCAGCTGAAGCGTTAACGGTATTGCCCTTTCCGGTGCCCGAGCTTGGTGGGATCTCGGGCAAGCGTGAAGTGCATAATGCAACGCGCCAATATTTCGATGTTGAAAATCGCGCAAAATACGAGGTTTGCGGTGAGATCGCTAATTTCCTGCAAAGCCCGTCGACGATTACGATGTTTAACGAGGCATGCGGACTTGATCTTTCGGGTACGTATTTGCGGCTTGAATATGCCCAAGATACAAATGGTTTTTGGCTTGAGCCTCATACCGATCTTGGCGTGAAAAAGTTCACGATGTTGATTTACCTATCATCAGCAGCGGGGCATGAAAAATTAGGGACTGATATTTATAGCGACAAAGATACTCATGTTGCGACGTCGCCCTTCAAGGCGAATGGCGCGATGATTTTTGTGCCGGCTGATAATACCTGGCATGGGTTCGAACCGCGTGACATTCCCGGTGTTCGGCAATCCTTAATTTTAAATTATGTTACGCCAGAGTGGCGCGCCCGTGAGCAGCTGGCTTTTCCCGATCAACCCGTTACCGCTGGTTGATCGCCTATTAGCGTTTAGATGCGAGTAGGCTTTTAACGCGCTCGGCTGCAAGACGTGTGTAATCTGGCAAGTGTATGGCCGACGCTAACGGGAGCTGGCCATTAAACCGCGTGATAGCGCCTTTTTCTAATAGGTTCTCGATAAAGTTGAGATGCCGCGCTGCATGACCTTCAAGTGGTATTGTTGCAACGGGTTTACCTGAAGCAATCGCCTCCGAAACCATTGAAACGGAATCTTCCGTTACAATAAGACCATCGCATAAAGCCAACATTCCGAAATAGGGATTGTCGCCTGTTCCATCCCATAGGGTAGCATTTGGCATGGAGCGCGCGAAATCTTTAAAGCGCTCCACGATATGCAATTCTGTGCGACGGGATGGAGTGATTATAAAGCTAGCTCCGGTCGTTTGAGCTAAACTCCTTAGGTTAGAGATAGCGCGGTCAGCAACGGCATCGGTAAATCGAAAAGAACGATTTCGTCCCCCGAGTACCACGCCGATGAGCGGGGGTGGATAGGAACCCAAACGCGTTTTCCATTCTATTGAAGCAGCAGCTAATTTATCAGGCGTTACCCGGTGAATGGCCGTGTCGACAATCATGACATTTTGACCTGATAGGCCGTCATGTTTCATCGAAACAACGAGATCAAATCGAGGCGCGGAAGCTTTTGGATTTTGAATATAAACCGCTGACGTTTTACCCGCTGATCGACGCTTGATTTCAAGGGCAATTGGAATGGTGCGTCGACCACATCCTATAACAACATCGGGCCATGGCGGAGTGACTTGATCGAGCGTCAGATCAAGTCCTAAAAATGGAAACGGACACAGGTTAGACGGCAGGTATGACCATGGTGCACGTAAATTAATATTCTTTTCAACGAGCTTTCCATCGATGGCTTCTGCTAGCCCCAACACCTGACTGCGAAAGCCCGCTTCGGGTAAAAGAAGCGCCCATATTACCGGTTTTGATTGGGCATCAGACTTCAATGCTTCAGTCACCAAGCTCTCGACGCAATTCATATGTGTAGCGCTGGGTCAATTCCATCAAGCGCTCCTCATCATCGATCGAGCTGATGGGGTTTCTGTCACGCCTTTCATTTGTATAATAGATATTCGTCCGGCTTATTTCTTTGCCACCTTTACGAATAACCGCGTATCCATCGAGCGTATCATTTGATGCTCTGAAATGGGGCATGATTGGTGCGTTCATGCCCATATTCATTGGAAATTCTGATGCGGCTACACCAAAATAAATAGAGTGAATTTCAACCGTTAGGGTTGGAAGCGCTTTATTTTTACTATCAACCGCGCCTGCATAAGTTTTCGCAAGGCCTTGTTTGACATAGGCTCCTATTTTATCGGCATATTCGCCAATATTTTTTGCCCTTACAGGTTCGACGTCGACGGTAATCGAAGAATAAATTGGTCCTGCAGATACGCGATTGGTGCCGACTGTATTACACGCCGCAACAACAAGCGCTGTAAAACCAATTAGCGCAAGTTTAGAAAGAAGATTACGACGGCTATCGGTATAGAACATCGATGATTTCATAGCTCTTTCCTCCGCCAGGTGTGTTGACTTCGATGGCGTCACCGGTCTTTTTGCCAATCAAAGCGCGAGCAATGGGGGAGCTAATGGAAACTTTTCCGTCTCGAACATCGGCTTCACTGTCGCCGACAATTTGATACATTTTTTCTTCTTCGGTATCGTCATCAATCAATTTGACGGTTGCGCCAAATTTGATGGTTGAACCGGATAGTTTGGATACGTCGATCACTTCTGCGCGACCAATTTTATCTTCCAGTTCAGCAATACGACCTTCGTTCAAAGATTGCTGCTCTTTGGCTGAATGGTATTCGGCATTTTCCGAAAGATCACCATGCGCGCGGGCTTCGGCAATGGCTTGAATAATTCTTGGGCGATCGACCTGTTGGCGTTGGCGCAATTCATCTTCAAGCGCCTTGAAGCCGTTGGTGGTCATCGGGATCTTATCCATAACGATATCCGTTCGTGTTTATTCAATAAAATAGAATGTCGGGCCGTATTGCTTGGCCCTCATGGTTCAAAATGCTTAGGAGGCTTGCGCCGACTTACCTTCGAAATAATCCTGCAGTGCCTTTACTTCAAGATCACCCGCCATATAGGCTTTGATACCTTCGGCGGCAGCGATCGCTCCCGAAAGGGTCGTATAATATGGCACTTTATGCAAGAGGGCGGTTCGCCGCAAAGAGCGGGAATCGGCCAAGGCCTGTTTTCCTTCCGTCGTATTAAAGACGAGCTGGACCCCGCCATTCTTGATGGCATCGACGATATGTGGGCGCCCTTCAAGAACCTTATTGATGGCTTTGCCCTTCACGCCATGTTCTTCCAAATAACGTAGGGTTCCAACGGTCGCAATAATCTCAAAGCCGAGATCAGATAGCATTTTCATTGTCGGAACGATCCGCTCTTTGTCGGCATCGCGAACCGAGACGAAAACGGTTCCCTTTTTAGGAACAACGGTTCCCGAACCAAGCTGGCTTTTTGCGAAAGCAACACCGAAAGAGCGATCAAGGCCGATCACTTCACCCGTTGAGCGCATTTCTGGACCAAGGACCACGTCAACGCCCGGGAAGCGAGCAAACGGGAAGACAGCTTCTTTAACGGCAATATGATCGTATGGCTCTGCTATTAACGCGAATGAAGCGAGGCTTTGTCCAGCCATGACGCGCGAGGCAATTTTTGCAATTGGCTTTCCGATGACCTTGGCCACGAAGGGTACTGTCCGGGATGCGCGAGGATTTACTTCCAGCACGAAGATCGTGTCTTCTTTGAGAGCGTATTGGACATTCATAAGGCCTACAACATTCAAGGCCAGAGCAAGTTCCTTTGTCTGCCGCTCTAATTCGGCAATCATGGCTGGCTTTAGGGAATGAGGCGGCAAGGCACAGGCGGAATCGCCGGAATGAATGCCGGCTTCCTCAATATGTTCCATGATGCCGGCGATAAACACGTCCTTGCCATCGGACACGCAATCGACATCGACTTCGATGGCATCCGTCAAATAACGATCAAACAAAAGCGGATTTTTGCCCAAAAGCGTGTTGATCTGGCCTGTTTTATCGTTTGGATAGCGCGCTTTGATGTCGTTTGGCACAAGCTCGGGTAGGGTTCCCAAGAGGTAGCGGTCAAAGGCTTGTTCGTCACGCAGGATTTCCATAGCGCGACCACCGAGGACGTAGGAAGGGCGAACAACCAGAGGTAGTCCTAACTCTTGTAGTACAATTCTGGATTGTTCTACGGAATAGGCGATGCCGTTTTGTGGCTGTTTCAGTCCGAGCTTATCGAGGAGCCGCTTAAAGCGATCGCGGTCTTCGGCCAGATCGATCATGTCAGGCGAGGTGCCGAGGATCGGTATTCCGGCTTGCTCCAGCGCGTGGGCGAGCTTTAATGGAGTCTGCCCGCCGAATTGCACAATGGCACCAAGTAACTCGCCGTTCGATTGCTCCAGCTTTAAGATTTCGACGACATCTTCAACCGTCAGCGGCTCGAAATATAGCCGATCCGACGTGTCATAATCCGTTGAAACCGTTTCCGGATTACAATTGATCATGATGGTTTCAAAGCCAGCATCGCCGAGCGCGAAACAGGCATGGCAGCAGCAATAATCGAATTCGATGCCTTGGCCGATCCGGTTGGGGCCACCACCCAAAATGGCGATTTTCTTCCGGTTGGAGGGTTGCGCTTCATTGGCTGGAGCGCCGTTAAACGGTGCCACATAGGTCGAATACATATAGGCGGTTGGCGAGGCGAACTCAGCTGCACAGGTATCAATACGCTTATAAACGGGACGGATATCCATGGCCCGGCGTGCCTTCGACACATCGGCCTCGTGGCCGCCCGTGAGCATGGCCATACGTTGATCCGAGAAGCCCATGCTTTTGAGGCGGCGAAGCGCTTCCGGCGTCTTCGGAATACCGAATTCGCGGATTTTGCTTTCGGTGTCGATGATGTCCTTGATCTGCTCTAAAAACCACGGATCGATTTTGCAGGAGTCATGAACTTCTTGGATCGCAAAACCAAAACGGAAGGCTTGCGCAACTTGCAGAATGCGGTCGGGAGTTGGCGTGCCCAGCGCGGCTTTAATCGCGTTGCGGTCATCGCCGAGGCCTAAGCCTTCAATTTCGATCTCGTCTAATCCGGCAAGCCCTGTTTCAAGCGAGCGCAGGGCTTTTTGCAAAGATTCCTGGAAGGTGCTGCCGATAGCCATCGCTTCACCAACGGATTTCATCGATGTCGTCAGTGTCTTCTCGGCACCTTGGAATTTCTCAAAGGCAAAGCGCGGAATTTTGGTAACGACATAATCAATGCTTGGTTCAAACGAGGCAGGCGTCGCACCACCTGTAATATCGTTATCGATTTCATCGAGCGTGTAGCCAACCGCAAGCTTCGCCGCGACGCGGGCGATGGGAAAACCTGTTGCCTTTGAGGCCAAAGCGGATGAGCGCGACACGCGCGGGTTCATTTCAATAACGATCATCCGTCCGTTTTCAGGATTGACCGCGAATTGAACGTTCGATCCACCCGTTTCGACGCCAATTTCCCGCAACACGGCGAGCGAGGCGTCGCGCATGATCTGGTATTCTTTGTCGGTCAACGTAAGGGCGGGGGCGACGGTGATGGAGTCGCCTGTGTGGACGCCCATCGGGTCGATGTTTTCGATCGAGCAGATGATGATGCAATTATCCGCTTTATCGCGGACGACTTCCATCTCGTATTCTTTCCAGCCCAACACGCTTTCTTCCACCAGCACTTCGTTGGTGGGGGAGGCGTCAATGCCGCGCTCGATGATCTCGATGAATTCTGCCTTGTTATAGGCAATACCGCCGCCAGTGCCGCCCATGGTGAAGGAGGGGCGGATAATAGCGGGCAGGCCGATATCGGTAAGTGCTTCGAGCGCCTGTGGCAGGGTTTTGATGTGGTGCGAGCGGGGCGTATCAAGCCCGATTTTGGTCATCGCGTTGCGGAACAATTCGCGGTCTTCGGCCTTGTCGATGGCCTCAGCGGTCGCACCAATCATTTCGACATTGTATTTTTCGAGCACGCCCATTTTCTTGAGCGATAGCGCGCAATTTAATGCCGTTTGACCGCCCATGGTGGGGAGCAGCGCGTCAGGGCGCTCTTTTTCGATGATTTTGGCAACGACTTCCGGTGTGATCGGTTCGACATAGGTACGGTGCGCCATATCCGGATCGGTCATAATGGTCGCTGGGTTGGAATTGACCAGAATAACGCGGTAGCCTTCTTCTTTGAGGGCTTTGACGGCTTGCGTTCCGGAATAGTCAAATTCGCAGGCTTGTCCGATGACGATCGGGCCTGCGCCGATGATTAAAATCGAGGAAATATCTGTGCGCTTTGGCATGGTGCTCGTTCACTCGCCTTCAACTATCGCTGTGCCGCGATTTGAATCCATCGCGCACATAAAAAAAGGCCGCGCCTTTTGGCCGATCCGAAGGCCAGAGCGCGTCCTTGCCGGACAATTCGATACGGCAGACCTGGTCGCTCACGCGTCTGACCTGCTTCATCTGCTTTGATCTAGCGGAGAATCAGGGTGGAGAAAAGGACGAACTCGCGCCTTTTCTTATGAAACCGTGACCTGTCCACGAAAACACGCTAGATGAACCAGATGGAAACCGATTTTAACGCGAAATTACCCCGTCTCTTTCGCCAATTGATTGCCTTTATTGGCGTTGGTGCGGTTGCAACGGCCGTTGATTATGCCGTTTTTCTGGGCGTTTTCTTCTTTTTCGGCATCGATCCCATCCTTGCGGCTCTGGCGGGATATGCGGCTGGTGGAATGATTTCTTATAGTCTAACCCGAAAGCACGTTTTTAAATCCGAGCGATCGCACCGCTCGGCAGTGTTGCGGTTTATGGCCGTTATGGCAGGCGGATTTTTGCTCACCGGATACGCGATGCGTATTTTTGTCGATGGACTGCAGCTCGCTCCGATTGTGGCGCGTATCCTGACCTATGGCGTGGTTTTGGTCTTTAATTTCCTAACCCATCGCTTTTTTACGTTTGGGCGGTGAAACCTTTAAAAACCGAAATCTTGTTTAAACTGTTAGGTTAACTATCACGTAGTTTACCTTACGTCAAGTTAATTATCAATCTTTATGCAGCTCTAGGCTTTTTGTCCTTCATCATCGCGACGAACCGATCAAATAGATAATGGCTGTCACGGGGGCCGGGCGAGGCCTCCGGATGGTGCTGGACTGAGAAAGCTGGCTTGTCGGTCAGCGCGATTCCGCAATTGGTGCCATCAAACAGCGAGACATGGGTTTCGACTGCGTTTTTAGGCAGACTATCGCGATCCACCGCAAAGCCATGATTCATCGAGACAATTTCGACCTTGTTGGTGGTGAAATCTTTTACCGGATGATTGGCGCCGTGGTGGCCTTGATGCATTTTCATGGTTTTGGCACCGACCGCCAGAGCCAGCATCTGGTGGCCCAGGCAAATACCAAAGGTCGGGATATCATGCTCGATCAGCGCTTTGATCATCGGCACCGAATAGGTGCCCGTGGCCGCAGGATCACCAGGGCCGTTGGACAGGAAGACTCCATCGGGCTTTAACGCCTTAATCTCATCGAAACTGGCGGTGGCGGGCACGATGGTGACGCGGCAATCACGATCCGTCAAAAGGCGCAAAATATTGCGTTTGACGCCAAAATCGACCGCAATGACGTGATGGTGTCCGCTGCCGAGCGTGCCGTAGCCATTCTCCAAAGACCAGCTGGCCTCCGTCCAATCGAGGCCTTTTGTGAGGCCAACACTTGGGACGAGATCGAGCCCATCCATGGAGGGCAATTGGGAGGCTTTGGTTTTCAGCGCTTCCACATCAAACACGCCGTCGGCGCTCGTGGCGAGAACCGCATTGGCCATGCCGTGGTCGCGGATATGGGCCGTTAAAGCGCGCGTATCAATGCCGGAAATGCCCGGAATATTGCGCGATTTCAACCAGCTATCGAAATGCTTGACGGCGCGCCAATTGGACGGGCTGGTGATGTCCGCATGGATGACAACGCCCTTTGCGCCATCGGAAACGGCCATATCGACCGTCTCGATATCTTCCTCATTGGTGCCGACATTGCCGATATGGGGGAAGGTGAAGGTGATAATCTGGCCCGCATAAGACGGGTCTGTCAGAATCTCTTCATAGCCGGTCATGGCGGTGTTGAAGCAGACTTCGCCGGTGGCGGTTGTTTCCGCGCCGATGGCGTGGCCCGAAAGCACGGTGCCGTCCGCCAGTACCAGAAGCGCTGTTGGCACAGGCTCAATCCAGCCTGTGGCATCGGTCAGCGGCTGGGGGTGGAGGGAGTGCGCGGAAGAAGCTTGCTGCATGGCGGTTTTCACCCTAAACCCAATCAAATGTGATTGGTTCTTAAGCGCTTTGGTGGTTGGCGTCAACTTGGCATTAGGCGAAATTCTGTATATCGATCAAGGTGTTATATTATTCATGTGGACAAGGAGATGAGACCATGCGGGAACAGTTCACCGAGCTTTTAAAGGAAGCCATGAAGGCAGGGGACAAGCGCCGGGTTTCAACCATCCGGATGATCACTTCGGCCTTGAAAGACCGCGATATCGAACAACGCGGACAGGGCAAACCGCCTTTGACGGATGAGGAAATCCTTGGCCTATTGCAGAAAATGGTGAAGCAGCGGCAGGAATCGCTGGCGATCTATCAGCAGGCGGGTCGCGATGATTTAGCAACCCAAGAATCCGAGGAAATTCAAATTCTTATGGGCTTTATGCCCGCCCAATTGGATGAGGTAGCCGTGAAGGCTGCGATTGCCGGCGCGATCGAGGAAACGGCGGCTTCGAGTGTCAAAGACATGGGCAAAGTGATGGCCGTTTTGAAGGAGCGCTATGCCGGACAAATGGATTTTGCCAAGGCGAGCGGCGCTGTGAAGGCGATGCTTTCCGGGGCATAAGAGCGCAACTTTAGGGCGAGTATCGGGTGAATAGCGGCAGGCTTGAGGTGGTTAGAGCCAGTGCTTCGCGTTCGTCACTTAAAACGATTCACCGGATCGTTTTGTTTGCTTCGCAAATCGCTCCCCACCTCGCAACGATGATGAGGGGTGGGGGGGGCGGGGACTTTCGTCCCTCACAATTATCCACACCCGCATCTTCCCGTTTTGTTCCAGCTCCATTTCGCGCTATGTAGGCTGCTATGAAATTCACCCCAACGATCTTGGATGAGATACGCGCCCGGCTGCCGGTTTCGTCTGTGGTGGGCAAGCGCGTCAAGCTGATCAAAGCGGGGCGCGAGTTTAAGGGGTTGTCACCGTTCAATGCGGAGAAATCGCCGTCCTTTTTCGTCAATGACCAGAAGGGGTTTTACCATGATTTCTCCTCTGGAAAGCATGGCGATATTTTCTCCTTTGTGATGGAAACCGAAGGCCTTGGCTTTGCCGAGGCGGTTGAGCGTTTGGCGGCGGATGCGGGCGTGGCTTTGCCTAAAGTGTCGGCGGAGGCGGAGCGGCAGGAGGAGCGGGCCAAGGGTCTTGT
>JAPJMW010000166.1 GCA_026461505.1 Beijerinckiaceae bacterium | reverse complement strand
GCACGAAGGCCGATACATCGCCGCCCATCATTGCGATTTGACGCACCAAAGTGGCCGTAATCGGGCGAACCATGGGGGATGAAGGTAAAAAAACCGTTTGGATGTCGGGTGCCAAAGATTGGTTCATTCCGGCCATCTGCATCTCATAATCGAGGTCGGTCCCGTCGCGAAGCCCACGAATGAGAAGTGTAGCACCATGCGATTTTGCTGCCTCAACCGCTAATCCGTCAAAGGTGATCACTTCGACTTCGGCGCTTTCGGTCGCCGCAAAGGGTCGGCAGGCCTCTTTGATCATGGCTGCTCGCTCCTCGGTTGAGAACAAAGGAGCTTTTCCTGGGTGGACGCCAATCGCTACGATTAAGTGATCGGCAAGCTGGCAGGCATGCCGCAACACATCCACATGGCCATTGGTTACCGGATCAAATGAACCCGCATAAAAGGCTTTTCGAGATGTCTTGACCGGCATTGATCGCCCCTCGCCTTCTCGTTAGCTTTCGGCCACGTCGTCGGATGCCTCTTCACTGTTACCATCCTCGAGTCCCTCATCGCTGATGCGCTCAACGGACACAACATGTTCGCCTTCCGCCGTATCGAAAATCGTAACCCCTTGCGTGCCACGTCCGGCCACGCGAATACCGTCAACCGGACAACGGATAAGTTGTCCGCCATCGGTCACAAGCATGATCTGATCCGATTGATCGACCGGGAAGGACGCAACCAATTTACCGTTGCGTTCATTGACGACCATCGCAACGATACCCTTGCCGCCGCGGCCCGTGATCCGGATCTCATAAGCCGAGCTTCGCTTGCCATAACCATTTTCCGAAATGGTCAAAACAACCTGCTCGCGCGCGGAGAGTTCGGCGTAACGTTCTTGCGATATCGCGGCATCAGCAACGTTTTCTTCGTCGGCTGGCTCCTCAATGCCAACTTCGCCCGCAATGGCGCGGCGCATCTTGATGTAGGCCGAGCGTTCGTCGGCTGTGGCGTCCACGTGATGCAAGATCGACATGGAGATCACATTATCGCCCTTAGCAAGCGAAATGCCCCGAACGCCCGTTGAATCACGGCCCTTAAACACGCGGACTTCATCGACCGAGAAGCGGATGCATTGGCCATTGGCCGTTGTAAGCAGGACGTCATCTTCCGACGTGCAAATTTGCACGTCCACAATCGCATCACCCTCGTCGAGCTTCATCGCGATTTTACCGGCTCGGTTGATGGTGACGAAGTCGGAGAGCTTGTTGCGGCGGACATTGCCATCGGCGGTCGCAAACATAACGTCTAAACGATCCCAATCTTCCTCATTCTCGGGAAGCGGCATGATGGTCGTGATCCGCTCGTCTTTCTCCAGCGGCAACATATTGATCAATGCCTTACCGCGTGCATTCGGAGCGGCTTCTGGCAAACGCCAGACCTTCTCTTTGTAGACTTGTCCAAGCGACGAGAAGAAAAGGATCGGCGTATGGGTGGAAGCGACAAAGAGGCGCGAGACAAAATCCTCGTCACGCGTTTGCATCCCCGAGCGGCCTTTGCCGCCACGGCGTTGCGCGCGATAGGTCGAGAGAGGAACACGCTTGATATAGCCGGCATGAGAGACGGTAACGACCATATCCTGGCGTTGGATAAGATCCTCATCGTCCAGATCGGCATCCCATTCGGTAATTGTGGTGCGACGGGGGGTCGCAAAAGCCGTCTTTACCTCGATGAGTTCGTCCGAGATAATGCCCATCACACGAGCGCGAGAACGGAGAATATCGAGATAATCAGCAATTTCGGCCGCAATTGTATTCAACTCATCCGAAATTTCATCCCGACCAAGCGCGGTTAACCGAGCAAGACGCAATTCCAAGATGGCACGGGCCTGCGCTTCAGATAGCCGATAGGTGCCCTCCGCCGATACTTTATGGCGTGGGTCGTCGATCAGCTCGATGAGCGAGGCGATATCGCGCGCCGGCCAATCACGCGTCATGAGCAATTCGCGGGCAGTATTTGGATCCGGCGCCGTGCGGATGAGATGAATGACTTCGTCAATATTGGCGACCGCAATAGCGAGACCTACCAAGACATGGCAGCGGTCACGCGCTTTTCCGAGGCGGAATTTGGTCCGACGCGTAACCACTTCTTGGCGGAATTCAACAAAGGCGCGGATGAAATCGAGAAGTGTAAAGACTTCAGGGCGGCCACCATTCAGCGCCACCATGTTGCAACCAAAGCTCGATTGCAACTGCGTGAAGCGCCACAATTGGTTGAGCACTACATCACCAACGGCATCGCGCTTAAGTTCGATAACAATGCGCATGCCGTCACGATCGGACTCGTCGCGCAGGTCGGAAATGCCCTCGACCTTCTTTTCTCGAACGAGTTCGGCAATTTTCTCGATCAAGGTCGATTTGTTCACCTGATACGGAATTTCCGTAATGATGATCGCCTCTCGGCCCTGACGCAATTCCTCAATCGATGATTTGCAGCGGACCATTACCGAGCCGCGGCCGGTATGATAGGCGTTGCGGACGCCGCCACGGCCTAAAATCGTACCACCTGTCGGAAAATCTGGTCCGGGGACGATTTCAATGAGCTGATCGATGGAGATCGCAGGATCGGCGATATAGGCCAGCGCCGCATCAATGACCTCGCCCAAATTATGGGGTGGAATATTGGTGGCCATACCAACCGCAATACCGCCGGCACCATTGACCAAAAGATTAGGAAAGCGAGCTGGTAAAACGACAGGCTCATGCTCGCTGCCGTCATAATTGGGCTGGAAATCGACCGTATCTTCGTCAAGATCGTTGACGATGGACATTGCGGCCTTTTCAAGCCGAACTTCCGTGTACCGCATCGCGGCGGCGGGATCGCCGTCAACAGAGCCAAAATTGCCCTGACCGTCGATCAAAGGCAGGCGCATCGAGAAATTCTGCGCCATACGAACCAGTGCGTCATAGATCGATTGGTCACCATGCGGATGGTACTTACCGATCACGTCACCGACCACGCGGGCCGATTTACGGTAGGCTTTGTCGGGCGTGTACCCGTTTTCGATCATCGAATAGAGAATACGGCGATGGACCGGCTTCAAACCATCGCGCGCATCAGGAAGAGCGCGCGAGACAATCACGCTCATCGCATAATCGAGATAGGAACGGCGCATCTCGTCGGTGATGGAAACCGGACGAATATCTTGCGGAACGGGTACAGGAGGCGTTGGGGTCTTATCGGACAAAATGCAGACTCGCAAAAAACGGGCAGAATCACTGCCCTTTTTCTAGCCGATTCCGGTCGCTGGCACTATCGTTAATAACCCGTCATCCACTAAGTGAATTCAACGATTTTTCATATGGTTAGCACGTGAGTTTAAAACAAAGGCGGCAACCGAACGCGCCGGATGCCGCCAAATGGATCAATTCGCTAAAAAGCTTAAGGTTTCTAGCGGGTTAGCCCGTCGTTATGGCCGTCTGAACGTCGGAAGGATCGATTTCACGGTTTAGACCCCGCATCAGCTTGGTGCGATCCAGCTCACCTTCCCACCACGATACGACAACGCAAGCTACGCCATTGCCCGTTAGATTTGTCAGTGCGCGGCATTCGCTCATGAATTTATCAATTCCGAGGACGATTGCCATGCCTGGTACCAATTCCGGACGAATAGCAGCCAAAGTCGCCGCCAATGTAATGAAGCCCGCACCTGTAATGCCGCTAGCTCCCTTCGACGTCAGCATGGCAACGCCCAAGATAATGAGCTGCTCGTTAAAGCTCAGAGGCACATTAAGCGCTTGCGCGATAAACAAGGTGGCAAGCGTCATATAGATGTTGGTACCGTCAAGATTGAACGAGTAACCCGTTGGAACCACGAGTCCAACGACAGGTTTCGAGCAGCCAAGACGTTCGAGCTTTTCCATCAATTGTGGCAGAGCGGATTCAGATGAACTTGTCCCGAGTACGATCAGCAACTCATCCTTAA
Source organism: Beijerinckiaceae bacterium (assembly GCA_026461505.1). GTDB lineage: Bacteria > Pseudomonadota > Alphaproteobacteria > Rhizobiales > Beijerinckiaceae > CAIUPE01. Next base: position 2,466 of record JAPJMW010000166.1, on the reverse strand, counting down.
TATAGGCGATAAATTTAAAGATCGAGAAGCCGGCCAACCGTGCAATCAAACCTAAAACTACCACCACAAAGAGGAATGATGTGAGATAGAAGGTGGCGATTAGGCCAGCGAGATTACCCAAAGCCTGCGGACCATATCGGCCTATGGTGAAAGCCATGGCGCCGAAAGCACCAATCGGAGCCGCTTTGACAATAATGGCGATAACGCCGAAAACTGCGTGCGCCATGTCATCCACAAGTCGGCGAACGGAATGCCCTTTTTCTCCCAAAGCCATCAGTGAAAAGCCAAAAAGGACTGCAAATAGCAAGACCTGCAGCACATCGCCTTTGGCAAAAGCGCCAACAACGCTATCAGGGATGATATTGAGGACGAAATCCGAAGCCTTCATTTCTCCGGCCTGCTTCAGAAAGCCAGCAACCGCGTTTGCATCCGGCTTGCCAGAAAACCCAGCGCCCGGTTGCACAATATTGGCAACTAAAAGGCCGATAATCAGCGCAAAGGTCGATACAATTTCAAAATAAACTAGCGCTTTAACGCCAACTCGGCCCACTTTACGGGCATCTGAAATATGGGCAATTCCTGAAACAACCGTACAAAAAATGATGGGTGCGATCACCATCTTGATCAATTTGACGAACCCGTCACCGAGCCCTTTGATCCATTCATTCTTGGCAAATTCTGGCGATAACCAGCCAACAACAATACCTAACGCGACTGCAACTAAAACCTGAAAATACAGACGTTGAATAAGCGGCTTTTTTGTGCCGCTAAGTGCGATAGCCATAATGATGTTCCCCCGATAAACGGCCCCTTTTTTGGTTCGGGCACGTGTAAACACAGGAATTCTTATATGGATTCACTAGTCCGTCAAATGACGGCCCTCATCATCGGCGCATTAAAGATGTAATTAGAAAGGAATATCGTCATCCAAATCACTGCGTCCGCCGGGAGCAGTCATGGCCGGGCGCGACCCAGAAGAACTGCCTCCGCCATAGCTTACCGAACCACCTTCGCCCATATCGGACGATCCACCAGAACGGCCATCCAAGAGCGTCATCTCGCCCCGGTAGCGCTGCAAAACAACTTCGGTCGCTTGACGTTCCGCACCATTTTTATCGGTGAATTTACGCGTTTGGAGTGAACCTTCCAGATAAAGCTTTGAACCTTTTTTGACGTATTGCTCGGCAACTTTGGCTAAATTCTCGTTAAAAATAACGATATTATGCCATTCGGTCCGCTCTTTCCGTTCACCCGTTGCCTTGTCGCGCCACGTTTCCGAGGTCGCTAGGCTGAAATTGCAGACTGGTTCGCCCGAACCAAGGCGACGAATTTCCGGGTCACGACCAACATTACCCACTAGAATAACCTTGTTCACGCTACCTGACATATCCGCTCTCCTTCGATCCGAACTTAATTTCTGCACGGGACCATAACGCAAGCTTTCGAAATTGCTTCCCAAGCTGACGCGTTATCCACATAAGGCGATTAAATGTTCGCTTTATGTTCTCATCCAAAACCATTATCGTGCGTAAGTCAATCGAAGTTTTTACAGAAAGCATGGCGTTTTTATCATTGCACCATTAGGTAAAGCGCTCCCCGTTCATCGACCGAATACAGAGGCCCCATGGCAAAGCTCGACGCGCTCTTCGATAAAGCGACACCAAAAGGACGGGATGGTCGGGTTATCTCGATCAGGGGCGCCCGCGAACATAATTTGAAGAATGTAGACCTGACGATCCCAAAAGATCGGTTGGTCGTTTTCACGGGACTTTCCGGCTCAGGCAAATCGTCGCTGGCCTTTGATACGATTTATGCCGAGGGACAACGCCGCTATGTAGAATCCCTTTCGGCCTATGCCCGCCAATTTCTAGAAATGATGCAGAAGCCGGATGTTGACCAGATTGAAGGTCTCTCCCCTGCGATTTCAATCGAACAGAAAACAACTTCGAAGAATCCGCGCTCTACAGTCGCAACTGTTACTGAAATCTATGACTATATGCGTCTATTATTTGCGCGTGCTGGCATTCCTTATTCACCCGCCACCGGCTTGCCGATTGAAAGCCAAACCGTTCAGCAAATGGTGGACCGTATCCTGGCTTTGCCTGAAAAGACGCGGCTTTTCCTTCTGGCCCCTGTCGTTCGGGGCCGAAAGGGCGAGTATCGCAAGGAATTGGCCGAATTCCAGAAGCGTGGCTTTCAACGGGTCAAGATTGACGGAAAATTCTACGAAATTCCTGAAGCTCCTGTGCTCGATAAGAAGCTGAAGCACGACATTGAAATCGTCGTCGACCGTATCGTCGTACGTCCTGACATTGGCGCGCGCTTAGCCGAGAGCTTTGAAACCATTCTCGAACTGGCCGATGGCATTGCGGTTATTGAATTTGCCGACGAGAAAGAGAGTAAGGGCGAGGCAAAGCGGATGACGTTTTCGCAGAAATTCGCCTGCCCTGTGTCCGGCTTTACGAT
>JAPJMW010000165.1 GCA_026461505.1 Beijerinckiaceae bacterium | reverse complement strand
CCCCGCTTGTTTTCGTTCAACAATCCCTTTGGCGCCTGTCCGGCTTGCGATGGATTAGGACATGAAATGCGGGTTGATCCAGCACTCGTCGTCCCCGATGAAACGCTCACCATGAAAGGTGGCGCGATTGCGCCATGGGCTAAGTCATCCTCGCCCTATTATGGGCAAACGCTTCAAGCTTTGGGTACCCATTTCGGGTATAAAATGGCACAGCGCTTTGCAGATTTGCCTGAAAAGGCCAAAAAGGCGGTACTTTTTGGCACTGGCGATGAAGCGGTTCAATTTTCATATGATGATGGTTCTCGCGCGTATAAGGTGAATAAACCCTTTGAGGGCGTCGTTCCCAATTTGGAGCGTCGATGGAAAGAAACCGATAGCGACTGGGCACGCGAAGAGATAGGCCGTTATATGTCGGCAACGCCGTGTTCGACCTGCAAAGGCTTTCGCCTAAAGCCTGAAGCACTCGCCGTAAAACTCGATGGACTTCACATTGCCAATGTCGCCGCCTTCTCAGTGAAAGACGCGCATCATTGGTTCGGCACGCTGCCTAAGCAGATGACCGCTAAACAAAATGAGATTGCTGGCCGAGTTTTAAAAGAAATCCGCGATCGTCTGACGTTTTTGCTAGATGTGGGGCTCGATTACCTCACTTTATCGCGAAATTCTGGAACGCTTTCTGGCGGCGAGAGCCAGCGTATCCGTCTCGCATCCCAGATCGGATCGGGACTGTCTGGCGTGCTTTATGTACTCGATGAACCATCGATTGGTCTGCATCAGCGTGACAACGAACGCCTTTTAGGGACGTTGAAGCGGATTCGCGACCTGGGGAACACGGTTATTGTTGTAGAGCACGATGAGGATGCCATTCTCGAGGCTGACTGGGTAGTCGATGTCGGACCAGGCGCTGGCATTCATGGCGGCCAAATTGTGTCCGAAGGGCAACCGAAAGATATTTTAGCCGATCCAAAATCCCTTACAGGCCGCTATTTAAAAGGCGAAATGGGCGTCAGCATGCCCGAAAAGCGGCGTAAGCCGCAAAAGGGCCGCATGCTGAAACTCGTTGGTGCTAAGGGCAATAATCTCAAAGATGTCACGGCGGAAATTCCGCTCGGTACCTTTACCTGCATTACTGGTGTTTCCGGCGGCGGTAAGTCAACCCTCGTCATTGATACGCTCTATCGTGCGGTTGCTCGCCGATTAAACGGAGCCTTTGAGCAGCCTGCCCCGTTTGACCGGATTGAGGGTTTGGAACATCTCGATAAAGTCATCGATATCAATCAATCGCCCATCGGGCGCACGCCAAGGTCTAATCCAGCCACCTATACGGGCGCGTTTACGCCGATCCGCGAATGGTTTGCCGGATTACCGGAAGCGAAAGCACGCGGATATCAACCGGGTCGCTTCTCGTTCAACGTTAAAGGCGGCCGTTGCGAGGCTTGCCAAGGCGATGGCGTGATCAAGATCGAGATGCATTTCTTGCCGGATGTGTATGTAACCTGTGATGTTTGTAAGGGCAAACGCTATGATCGCGAGACGTTAGAGGTCAAATTCCGCGATAAATCGATCGCTGATGTACTCGATATGACGGTTGAGGAAGCGGCCATTCTCTTTAAGGCTGTGCCTTCAATTCGAGAAAAAATGGAGACTTTGGCCCGCGTCGGTCTCGATTATGTCAAAGTTGGCCAACAAGCGACCACTTTATCGGGTGGTGAGGCGCAGCGGGTTAAGCTTTCGAAGGAATTATCGCGTCGGGCCACTGGGCGGACACTTTACATTCTGGATGAGCCGACAACGGGTCTACATTTCCACGACGTGGCGAAATTATTGGAAGTTCTGCACGAATTGGTCGATCAGGGTAATACGGTTGTGGTGATCGAACACAATCTTGAAGTAATCAAAACGGCCGATTGGATAATCGATATGGGGCCGGAAGGTGGCGATGGCGGCGGCGTGATCGTGGCCCAAGGAACACCGGAAGATGTCATCAAATCCGGCGCGGGACATACCGCGCGATTCTTGAAAGATGTGATGAAACGTCGCCCTGCTGCAGTGCAAAAGAAAACCCGGAAGGGAATTGCGGCGGAATAGTGGCAACTATGTGAAAATTAGATGACATTAGTCCAATATTAACTTTGGTATGCGTTTAACGCATATCAGAGGCCTCTTTGAGCCTCTGGCTAGAGCACTTAATCCATCTTATATGCAGTGCAACAATTTTGGTTGGACGTGATCGCGAGGCGGTCTTTGGTCTAACTCTCACTGCAAAGGATAATGTAATGCTTACGATTTCGACCTTGAAGAGCAATTTCCGCCGTTGGGCCCGCATCCGTAACACGATCCGCGAACTTTCGTCGCTCAGCGACCGTGATCTCAACGATCTCGGCATTTCGCGCAGCGATATCCGCTTCGTGGCCAAGCGTTCGGTTGCCCGCTAATCGCCTTTAAGCTCGGCGGTTCTCCCTCCGCCTGAGCGCCTAGCGGGTACCATTTCCCCGCTACCATAAAACGCCCGCCCCCTCCCGGCGGGCGTTTTTGTTGTAAAAGTGCCTTGCGGCCCGATATCGACGCGGCCTATGGTCCGGCGCATGACGACATCAAAACCTATTCATATTATCGGCGGCGGCTTGGCCGGATCCGAGGCGGCTTGGCAGCTGGCTGAAAGCGGCGTTCCTGTCATTCTTCATGAAATGCGGCCCGTTCGCAAAACGGATGCCCATAAAACGGAAGGGTTAGCCGAGCTCGTATGCTCCAATTCCTTTCGTTCCGATGAGGCTTCAACCAATGCGGTAGGACTGCTTCATGCCGAGATGCGAAAGCTAGGCTCACTCATCATGCGGTCGGCCGATGCCAATCAGGTCCCAGCCGGAGGCGCTTTGGCCGTTGATCGGGATGGGTTTTCGCAAACGGTAACGGAAGCACTGGAATCGCATCCGTTGATTGCGATCGAGCGCGAAGAAGTCTCAGGCCTACCGCCTGAGGAGTGGGGACGGGTCATTATTGCCACCGGTCCGCTGACCTCGCCTGCTCTAGCCGAAGCCGTTCGCGGCGTAACGGGCGAAACCCAACTCGCTTTTTTTGACGCGATTGCGCCGATTGTGCACGCAGAAACCATTGATATGGATATCGCATGGTTCCAAAGCCGTTATGACAAAGTGGGTCCGGGCGGAAACGGTGCCGATTATATCAATTGCCCAATGGACCGAACCGAATACGACGCCTTTGTTGATGCGTTGATTGGCGGTGAAAAGACCGATTTTAAAGAATGGGAAGGCACGCCCTATTTCGACGGTTG
>JAPJMW010000164.1 GCA_026461505.1 Beijerinckiaceae bacterium | reverse complement strand
TTCTCAACCGCGAGCGAATAAGCATGCTCTTGATTCATCGGAGCTACGTAATCGAGCCGATCGAAATATGGCAAAGCCTGCAAGTAGGTCTTGGATTCGATCAGCTTTTCGGTGCCGCGATGGAGCAAGCCGATATGCGGATCAACACGCTCTACGACTTCACCGTCGAGCTCAAGCACAAGACGCAAAACACCATGCGCAGCAGGATGTTGCGGTCCAAAGTTAATGCTGAAATTGCGAAGCTGATGTTCGGTCATATCGAGCGCCTCACTTATTGCTTCGCTTTTTCATCACCGGGCAGCACGTAATCAGCGCCTTCCCAAGGTGATAAAAAGTCAAAATTTCGGAATTCCTGCACAAGCTTCACGGGCTCATAAACGACGCGCTTCTCTTCGTCGTCATAACGAACCTCGACATAGCCCGTCGTCGGAAAGTCTTTGCGGAGCGGATGCCCCTCGAAACCGTAATCGGTCAGAATACGGCGCAGATCAGGATGGTCCGCAAACAGCACGCCATAGAGATCGTAAATCTCACGCTCATACCAATTGGCCGCTGGGAACACGGAGATAGCCGAAGGAACAGGCGTGCGCTCATCTGCTTCGAATGTCACGCGAACCCGGTGATTGTGCTTTGGCGACAGAAGATGCCAGACAAGATCAAACCGCTTTTCGCGAGCAGGATAATCTGCACCCGCCAAATCAGTGAAATTGATGAAGTTGAACCGCATATCATCCCGCAAGGTCGTTAGAACCTTGATGGTTTCCGACGCTTCGGCGCGTATATTCAGCTCGCCAAAAGCAACCTCAAAGCCCGTCACCGCGCCGGGAAGAGCCTCAACAATCGCCTCGCCCAAAGAGTTCAACGTCTCAGTCATCGGATCCGAACCCTGCTTTACCGTTCAATCGTGCCGACGCGGCGGATCTTCTTCTGGAGAAGAAGAACACCATAGAGCAGCGCCTCGGCTGTTGGAGGGCAACCGGGGACATAGATATCCACCGGAACAACCCGGTCGCAGCCGCGCACAACCGAATAGGAATAATGGTAATACCCGCCGCCATTCGCGCAGGAACCCATCGAAATCACATAACGCGGCTCCGGCATCTGGTCATAGACCTTGCGGAGCGCGGGGGCCATTTTGTTCGTCAATGTGCCAGCAACGATCATCACGTCCGACTGACGTGGCGAAGCGCGCGGCGCAAAACCGAAACGTTCGACGTCATAACGCGGCATGGAAAGCTGCATCATCTCGACCGCGCAGCAGGCGAGACCGAAGGTCATCCACATCAACGAGCCGGTACGCGCCCAATGGATCAGATCGTCGGTCGAGGTGACCAAAAAACCCTTATCACCCAATTCGGCGCTGACTTCTGTAAAAAACGGATCATTCGCGCCAATCGGCTTGCCCGTTGACGGATCAAGAATACCGCGTGGCGCTTCGGCAACCAAAGTGCCGGATTGTGGGGTCAATCCCATTCGAGAGCACCCTTCTTCCATTCATAAACAAAGCCGATGGTCAAAACGCCCAAAAACAGCATCATCGACCAGAAACCGAAAAGACCGACGCTTTTGAACGCCACCGCCCATGGAAACAGGAAGGCAACCTCAAGGTCGAAAATGATGAAAAGGATCGAAACCAGATAGAACCGCACGTCAAATTTCATGCGCGCATCATCGAAAGCATTGAAGCCACACTCATAGGCAGAAAGCTTTTCTGCATCGGGCTTCGAATATGCAACCAAAAAGGGAATTACCAGCAAAGCTATGCCAATCACCAGGCTAAGCCCAATGAAGACGACAAGCGGCAAATAGTCGACGAGCAAATGATCGATCGTCTGTCCCATGCTGTTCCACTCCGTTCTGGCCCTTAGCGAATTCACATCAATGAACACCGCTATGGCTCTCGTACCGGATCCTCTATCGAAAAGCGGTAAAATACCCCTTAACCGCTAGACTCAATTCACCGATCATCCGTGTTAGCAGACGATTAGCCCACCCTTTGTTGCAGCGCAAGGTGACATCTTGCCCATTTTGCTCATGAATTAGCCGAATTTCCACATGGGCGTTCGGGTCTATGGGGAAGCGCCGCTGAACCACCACCCCTCTTGTCGTACGCCTCAATTCACGCGATATACCAAGCAAGAGACACATAAAATCAATTGGGAGACGTAAAATGGCAAATCAGATCGATGCTAAAGGACAATTCGCCGTCGTGACTGGTGCGGCACAAGGTATCGGCTATGCCGTCGCCGCTCGCCTCACCCAATCCGGCGCAAGGGTCGCGCTATGGGATCGGGATGAAAAGCTGGCCCAAGAAGCTTCCAAATCATTAGCGGGTTCAATCGTTATCAAGGTCGAGCAATCCGATGCCGCCTCCGTTGCGGCCGCCGCCGAGGCGACGGTAAAAGCCTTCGGACGGATCGATATCATGGTGAATAACGCCGGTATTGCAGGCCCCAATATGCCTGTAGCGGATTATCCGCTCGATGCCTGGCACGATATTATCAACATTAACCTCAATGGCGTGTTTTATTGCTGCAAATACGTCGTTCCGACGATGAAAGACCAAGGGTATGGCCGGATCGTGAATATTGCCTCCATCGCCGGTAAAGAAGGCAATCCAAACGCCTCAGCCTATTCCGCCTCCAAAGCAGGCGTCATTGCCCTGACCAAATCCCTCGGCAAGGAGCTCGCTGGACAGGATATTGCCGTTAATTGCGTAACGCCCGCCGCCGCCAAAACGGCCATTTTTGACCAGATGAAGCAAGAACATATCGATTATATGCTCTCGCGGATCCCACGGGGCCGCTTCCTGCAGGTCGACGAGGCCGCAGCGATGATTGCCTGGCTGTGCTCCAAGGACAATTCATTTACAACCGCAGGTGTATTTGATCTGTCCGGCGGTCGCGCCACTTATTGATTTTAACCAGATCTTTTTAAATTGCCGTTACGTCAACTAATGCCCATAATGGGGCGTTAGTGAGGATAATGTGACGCTTTTTCCGGCTCTAAAAGACGCAAACATTCTCGTAACGGGTCACTCTGGCTTTACAGGCGGCTGGGTTTGTCATGTCTTGAAGCAGTTTGGCGCCCAAATTCACGGATTGGCCCTACCCCCACTCACCCATCCGTCGATGTTCGACTTAACCAAGGTCGAGACGCTCTTAACCAGCCAGAAATGGATCGATATCGCCCATGATAAAGCCGTATTAGACCATGTCGCCGATCTTAAACCAGACGCCATTCTTCATTTGGCCGCGCAACCGCTCGTCTTGCCGTCCTATGCCGATCCCATTGGTACGTTCAGGACAAATGTTTTAGGCACCGTGAACCTTCTGGAGGCCGCGCGAAAAACCGCCTCTGTTAAAGGCATCGTCGTGATTACAACCGATAAAGTATATGCCAATTCGGAAAGTGGTCTGCCGTTTAACGAAGGGGCACGGCTTGGGGGGCATGATCCCTACTCGGCCTCGAAAGCGGCGGCTGAAATGGCGATTGACGGCTACCGCCTTTCCCTACCCTCTTGGCGACGGCAAATGGTGATCGATACCGCAAGGGGCGGCAATATTATTGGTGGCGGCGATTGGTCCGAACACCGGCTTATCCCTGATTATGCCCGGGCTATATTGAACAACAAACCCATCACCATCCGTAATCCGCGGGCCTCACGCCCGTGGCAACATGTGCTGTGTCTCGTCCATGGATATCTTATTCTTCTGGACCGAATCTTATCGGGCGAGACCGCACAAACAGCCAAAAGCCACGGTGAAGCGTGGAATTTTGGACCCGCGGCGACCGATTGTGTACCGGTTCAAACGGTTTTGGAAAAATTGGCGTGCTATTGGTCACCTGCCGATCTTACCTTCGAGCGCGGTGAGCAATATGAGGCCAAAAATTTGATGATCAATTCCTCCAAAGCCGCGCAGCATTTGGGCTGGCGCCCCGCCTATTCGTTCGACGAGTCGCTAGCGCTGACGGCCCAATGGTACAAAACATACCAGCTAAACCCTGACGATTTACAGGCGCTAACGGAAACTCAACTCATTCAATATTTTGAGAAAATCTAATAAACATCGTCAATTCAATAAAATTCGAGCCAATATTTTTTCACTTCGCAAAGCAGTTTTATTGAGGATTTTCTCATTCTTTTCTTATTAGAAAGCGGTATATGACGTAACGTCATTTAAATTACGCTTTCGAGTAGGATCTTACCCTTGATGATTGACACGGCGGTGATACTCGCTGGCGGCTTTGGAACCCGCCTTTCTGAGGAAACAGGTCTTCGCCCGAAACCGCTTGTCGAAATCGGCGGTGCTCCGATTCTTTGGCACATCATGAAGATCTATTACCATCAAGGAGTAAAAAACTTCGTGATCTGCCTTGGTTATAAAGGATATTTGATCAAGGAATTTTTCGCCAATTACCTCCTGCATCGTTCGGATGTAACTTTCGATTTCTCGGGCGACACAATCCATTACCACAATCGCCGCGCCGAAGACTGGAAAGTCACCCTCGTCGACACAGGCGATTCCACCATGACGGGTGGGCGCCTGAAGCGGGTTCAACCGTTACTCCACAATGAACACTTCCATATGACCTACGGCGATGGGCTCGCCAATATCGATGTTGAACGCCTTGTCCAACACCATGTCGGCGCAAACCGGAAGGCAACGGTAACCTCTGTCCGTCCCCCCGGACGGTTCGGTGCACTTGACCTTGATGACGAAGGCAGCGTGAAGGGGTTTATCGGAAAGCCCAGCGGCGATGGCGGATATATCAATGGCGGTTTTTTTATTCTCTCCCCGGAAACACTAAATGAAATCGACGGAGATATGACCGTTTGGGAGGGTAAGCCTCTCGAGACCTTAGCCAAATCCGGCCAACTCGCAGCCTATCGCCATGACGGCTTCTGGCAACCGATGGATACTCTGCGAGATAAAAATTATCTGGAGGATTTGTGGCAGTCGGGCCAAGCGCCTTGGAAAACTTGGCGATGAGCGCGATTTCTTCTCGTCAACCGTCATGCCGCCATTGTTCTACGCCTCTTTCTTTGGTGATGGCTGATCTTGGTATGACGCCTATCGCGAATGGCTATATTGAGCCAGAAGCGCTCGATCATGCGGAAGCGCGTTATCCCTTACGAGTTTTCGTCTGTCAGTCCTGCTGGCTTGTTCAGCTCGAAGATTTCATCCAGCCGGACGACGTGTTTTCACCTCATTATGCCTATCAATCGTCAATGTCAGAAAGCTGGCTTAAACACGCACGGCATTATGCAGAATTCATAATCAAAAAATTGGCTCTCGGCCCGCAGAGCCATGTTGTCGAGCTTGCCAGCAATGATGGCTATTTATTGCAGTATTTTAAATCGTCGGGCGTGCCGATTACCGGTATTGAACCGGCAAAAGACGTTGCTGAAATTGCGCGAGAAAAGCGTGGAGTTCCCACAATTGAATCCTTTTTCACGGAAGCTGAGGCAAGGCACCTGCTTAGTACGATCGGGTCGGCAGACCTGATTGTTGCCAATAATGTTTTAGCCCATGTGCCCGACATTAATGATTTTGTTTTAGGCGTCCGCACCCTTCTCAAACCAACAGGAACGGCAACCTTTGAATTTCCGCATCTGCTTAATTTGCTCGAATTTGGCCAATTCGACACGATTTATCACGAGCATTTTTCTTATTTATCCCTGAAAGCGCTCGAAGCCATTTTGGCCAGAGCACAGCTTAAGGCCTTTCATGTGGAAGAGCTATCAACCCATGGCGGCTCATTGCGCTTATACGTTACCCACCAAACAGCACCTTTCGATGAAACCTCCGAGCTTCATAATCTTCGGAAAAAAGAAGAGCGGGCGAGGCTTGATCAAGATGCGCCCTATCTCGCCTTCTTTTCAAAAGTTGAAGCCGTCAAAAAGCAGCTTATCGAGCTCTTAAATAAGATTAAGACCGATGGAAAATCGATTGCCGCCTACGGTGCGCCAGCCAAAGGCAATACGCTTTTAAATTATTGCGGGATTGGTCGCGAGCTAATTGATTTTACCGTTGACCGCGCTCCCTCGAAGCAAGGGAAATACCTTCCTGGCTCGCGTATTCCGATCCTATCTCCGGAAGCTATTGCAGAACGTAAGCCCGATTATGTTCTCATTCTCCCATGGAACTTAAAATCGGAAATCACCGCATCTCTTGACTATATTCGCTCATGGGGCGGGCAATTTATCGTCCCCATTCCCACACCAACAATACTCGATTGGAGTGGAAATGATTGTTGAAGAAACGCAGTTAAAAGACTGTTATCGTGTGTCTTTTCCAACATTAGCCGATGACCGTGGCAGTTTCGTGCGCAGCTTCGACCGTTCAGCCTTCGCTAAGATAGGCTTGCATGCGCCAGTCGATCACAGCGCAGAAGCCTTTAACCCCAACGGCTTTACCCTGCGTGGCATGCATTTCCAGGGCGATCCCCATCCGGATGCGAAGCTCGTTCGCTGCACAAGTGGGACGGCTTTTGATGTTGTCGTTGACCTGAGACCAGGTTCACCAAGTTATAAGAAGTGGCTCAGAACAATTTTAAAGGGCGAGGAAAGCCACAAGGCCGTCTGGGTGCCTAAAGGCTTCGCCCATGGCTATCTGACTCTATCGGCGAATACCACACTGTCATACCATCTTTTCACCCCTTTTGAGCCAGACCTTCAACGCGGCTTTCGATTTGACGATCCGGAAATTGGCATTGAATGGCCATCACATCCTAAAATCATCGGAGAGCGGGATCGGGGATTACCGTCTTTTTCAACCTTAGTGCCTCAATTAAAGCCGATAGCATCATGAATTCAGGCAAAAAGCGCTTATTGGTGACTGGCGCATCTGGGTTTATCGGCTCGCATCTGCTCTCTGTTCTTAGCAAGACGGACGAATGGACTGAAATTCACGCACTAAGCCGTATGCCAGCCATGAATTTCCCAACACAACGAGGGGTCATTTGGCACCAAGCCGATTTATTAGCAGACGACACGCCGACGGAATTAATCACTGAGTTCAAGCCGAGCCATGTTGTCCACGCCGCGTGGATAACCGACCATGGCGCATTCTGGGAGCATCAGATTAATTCGGCTTGGCTGGTCGCCAGCCTGAAATTGGCCCAAGCTTTCATGCAATCGGATGGCGAGCGTTTCATTACCCTCGGATCGGTGGCCGAATACGATTGGACCCAAGGCCGGATGATTGAAGGTCATACCCCAGAAACACCTTCAACCCTTTATGGCCAAGCCAAACTCGCATTTAATCACGCACTTACTGAACATAATAAAAGGGGCCATTTCTCGTCTGCCACGTGTCGAATTTTCTACACCTATGGCCCGTTCGAGAACCCGAAGCGTCTTGTTCCACTGGCTTGCCGATCCCTTATCACCGAACATTCCGAAGCCTTTGGATCAGGATCGCTATGGCGAGATTACATTCATGTTAGCGATCTAGTCAGGGGTATTGCTTCCGTATTGCTCTCCGATCTCGAAGGAGCGGTAAATATCGGATCCGGCGCGCCCGTTCGGATTTCTTTTCTTTTGGACCAACTAGAAAAATTGAGCGACAAACCCGGCTTTTTGAAGCGGGGTCAACGGCCTGATCTAGGTAATGAGGTAATGATGATATTTGCCGATGTCAGCCGACTTGGAAAGCTCGGATGGCGCCCCATCGTCTCTTTCGAAGAAGGGCTCAATCATAGCCTTCAATGGTGGCGGAAACGATTAATGGGCTGCCCCGAACTCAATCAGGAACGGCAAGTTTTAAAGATTTGAAACGGCCAAAGCCTCAGCAGGGACGCGCGTAAACGCTCTTAAGGTAGCAAGCACTGCGCCGAGCGACATCATGAAGGCAATCATCGTAACCGTATTCGAGACGGCGTGAGCGGCCACCCAGCCCCAAAAAGCGAGATAGATGTTGAGCCCAGCTACGGTTCCAACCACTTGATACACCGACCAGCCCATTGAAGTCGCGCGCTGGAAGAAGAAGCTACGATGTGGCGTCCAAATCTTCTCACCCTTAAGAATACGACGCACCAGAGTGATCGACGTGTCTGAAATTGCATAGAGAGGAATAATGATGGCGGCGAAGAAACTGACATCTGCAGCTACCCGATAAAGCGCGTAACCACCGACAAGACCAATTACCAAGCTTCCCGTGTCACCTAAAAATATTTTAGCGACGGGTTTGTTGTACGGAGCAAAGCCGATCAATCCGCCCAAAATTGGCGCCATAATGATGGCCACCAGAGGCGTGGG
>JAPJMW010000163.1 GCA_026461505.1 Beijerinckiaceae bacterium | reverse complement strand
CGATTGGCCAAAAGCCGTTCGCTCGCGTTGAGTTGGGCGGAGGCTGGCCATATCCGCTTGAATGGCTGCAGGATCGAAAAGGGCAGCGCCGCGGTGCGCGTGGGCGATATCATCACCATGCCATTGGGTGAGGCTGTTTTGACTTTAAAGCTGCTCTCTGTCCCCGTTCGGCGTGGTCCTGCATCAGAGGCGCAGCTTTTCTATCAACGTATCGATTAAAAAATTGGCGACGCGGGGCAATCCGGCGTTGACTTCCCCCTGCGCCACGCAATAGGCAGAAGAAATGAAACGGCTAATCCGCCGTTGTGTATGGGAGAGTTCCGCCAATGACTTATGTCGTTACCGATGCCTGCATCCGCTGCAAATATATGGACTGCGTTGAAGTATGTCCGGTGGATTGCTTCTATGAAGGCGACAATATGCTCGTCATCAACCCAAATGAGTGCATCGATTGCGGCGTGTGCGAACCCGAATGCCCTGCAGAAGCGATTTTGCCAGACACCGAAAACGGTTTGGAACAATGGCTTGAGCTGAACGCAACCTACAGCGCAGAATGGCCGAACATTACTTCAAGCCGCGAACCGCCTGCAGATGCAGACGAGCATAAGGGTGAAGAAGGCCAGTTCGACAAATATTTCAGCGCGGAGCCCGGCGAAGGCGATTAAGCCTTCGCGGCCCGCCGCTCTTTAAGCCAGCTTCTTTGATAGGATTCTACTTCACGTAGGGCCTCAAAGACCGTGACGGTCGGCTTCGTCCGGCCGGTACGTCCCAGTGCGTATATCTGGCTGTAAAACCAATATTGGATCGCAAAGCCCTCAATGCTGCGCACGGCCTTTATCTTGCGTAGGCTGGATAGCCACTCGGGCAACAGCTTAAGCTGGTTTTCAACCTTGGGCAGCATCGCCAAGCCACCGAGAAGCCGCTTTGGCGCTTCGGGCATTACGCATAATGGCCGCGCCAATCCGATAACATCGGCAGCCTTGTTGCGCAGCGCCTGTTCCATGGCCGATGCGCTGCGGAAACCGCCCGTGACCATCAATGGAATGGTCAGCTCACTCTTCATCGCTTTTGCAAAATCAACGAAATAGGCTTCACGTGCGAGCGTTGTTTCCGCGACGGTTTGCGTCTCTTCAGCTTCCATCCCCTCGATACCCAATAGCTTAGGTTGCTCATAAGTGCCGCCCGATATCTCGATAAGATCAACGCCAGCATCCTGAAGCCAGCGGGCCACCTGAAGGCTGTCTTCAAAAGCAAAGCCGCCGCGTTGGAAATCCGCGCTGTTTAGCTTCACCGAAATCGGGAACTCAGGGCCAACCAGCGTGCGGACGGTGTTGACGGTGAACATCAGAAAACGCGCGCGGTTGACGAGGCTGCCACCCCAACGATCGTTGCGCTGGTTTGACTTCGGGCTGAGGAATTGGGAGATCAAATAGCCGTGCGCTGCATGGATCTGAACGCCCGTGAACCCGGCATTTTTGCAATGCAGTGCCGCCTGGCCGAA
Source organism: Beijerinckiaceae bacterium (assembly GCA_026461505.1). Lineage (GTDB taxonomy): Bacteria > Pseudomonadota > Alphaproteobacteria > Rhizobiales > Beijerinckiaceae > CAIUPE01. The sequence continues at coordinate 57 of JAPJMW010000163.1, read as the reverse complement.
CCGGCCAATCAGATTTAGAATTTCATCCTCGGTCAATGCAACCGGCATTCCAAATTG
>JAPJMW010000162.1 GCA_026461505.1 Beijerinckiaceae bacterium | reverse complement strand
CCTACATCATGCCCGGCAGCCCCTGGGAGAATGGCTATTGTGAGAGCTTCAACTCGAAGCTGCGAGGTGAGCTTCTGAATGGCGAGATCTTCTACACGCTGAAGGAAGCAAAGTTCGTCATTGAGGGTTGGCGGAGGCATTACAACACGATCAGGCCGCACTCATCCCTGAGATATCAACCACCTGCACCAGAAGTTCTAAAGTGGCCGGCTGCGCAACCCCAACCAGCTTCGCCGGCCATCCCAGCGCTAACTTCAAACCAAATCGTAAACTAACATAACCACCGGATCACCTCATGCGATCTAGCCACATGGGGCAAGTGGTAATCTAAATCTCAAATAACAAACAACAAATAAACGAATTACCTCATTGTGATCGGCCCCCATCTACGGGTCCACTTTCAAACTTAGTTCAAGGTCGGCCTTAACGCTAGCGCGGTCGGCGTAGCTGGTCCGGGTTGCGGAGCCGCCCGCGCGGCCAAGGCTGGCACGAAGACCTCTGGAGCCGGGGGCTTGTATCCCAGGGATCCGTGAGGGCGCACGGTGTTGTAATGTCGTCGCCAGCTTTCGATGATGATCTTGGCCTCGGCGAGCGAATAGAAGATTTCACCATCCAAAAGTTCATCGCGAAGCCGGGCGTTGAACGACTCGATGAAGCCATTCTCCCAAGGGCTGCCCGGCATGATGTAGGCGGTCTTCGCGCCCACAGCTCCGATCCACTCTTGCACCGCCTTGGCGACAAATTCCGGCCCATTGTCGGACCGGACGTGGCCAGGCACGCCTCGTAGAATGAACAGATCCGATAGAACGTCGATTACATCTGCGGATTTGAGGCTCCGCTCGACGCGGATCGCCAGGCATTCATGCGTGAACTCGTCGATGACATTCAGCATGCGATATTTTCTCCCGTCATGGGTGCGGTCCTCGACGAAGTCATAGGACCAGACGTGGTTGCGATGTTCGGCGCGCAATCGAACGCACGAGCCGTCGTTGAGCCAGAGACGGCCCCGTTTTGGTTGTTTGGCCGGGACTTTCAGCCCCTCGCGTCGCCAGACCCGTTCAACCCGCTTGTCGTTGACGATCCAGCCCGCCGTGCTCCGAAGCAGTTCGGCAATCTTTCGATAGCCGTAGCGGCCATATTGACGGGCTAACTCGGTAACGTCGGCGATCAAACGCTCTTCGTCATCTCGCCCCACGGGAACGCGGCGCTGCGTGGACCGGTGTTGTCCGAGAACGCGACAGACGCGGCGCTCGGACAACTTGAGCTCGGATCGAACATGGTCAATGCAGGCGCGGCGACGCGCGGGGCTCAGAAGTTTCCCCGTGCGGCCTCCTTCAGGATCATCTTGTCGAGGGTCAAATCCGAGACCGCTCGTCGAAGACGAGCATTCTCAGCCTCAAGGTCCTTGAGCTTGCAGACCTGATCGCTCTTCAGGCCCCCGTATTCCTGCCGCCAACGGTAATACGTCACCTCAGTCACTCCGATCGTGCGAACCGCATCCGCGATCGACTGGCCTTGCGAAGCCAGAACATCAACCTGGCGTAACTTCGCGACAATCTCTTCCGGCTTATGGCGCTTTCTAGGCATTTTGGTCCTCCTCTGTCCTAAAAGACATACCTCAGGATGGACCAGTTCAATGGGGGTGGATCAAGCCAACGTGGCAATCGGCTGAATGATGCACACCGCCCCCGCTTCCTGCTATCTGGGCTCCTGCAATGTGGCTGTTGCGGTGGCGGCTACACAATCACCGGAAAAGACCGCTATAGCTGCGCCACGCGCAAGCAAAAGGGCACTTGCGATAATGGCGCTACCATCAGCCGCCAAGAGATTGAAGCGCGTGTTCTGACGGGACTCAAAGAGCGCCTGCTCGAACCCTCACGCGTCGCCGAGTTCATCAAAGGCATTCAGGAAGAGCTCGAGGAACAGCGCCGCCATCGGCGCGCCAGTGAAGCGCAACGCGCCCGCAAGCTTGGCGAGATCGAGCGCAAGATTTCAGGGTTGATGCGCGCCATTGAAGACGGGCTTTATG
>JAPJMW010000013.1 GCA_026461505.1 Beijerinckiaceae bacterium | reverse complement strand
CATAAGGCCTGCATCGGTTGAGCTCGCCTTCACATCACCTACCAAAGCGAGGTCATCCTCATCAACCGTCATATTACCGGTGCCTGAGAGAAAGCTCCCCGCAGCAGTACCATCAAAAGCCAATTGGATCGTCCGCGCTTTGTCGGAAGCCCGCTGCGCCGTGACATTAAACTTGGCAGGCCCCAGCAGTTTCGCCCGATCCGCAATCGCATTGGCAACGGGGCCTGGAAATACTTTTCGAAACAACACCGCAATCGGCCCAACATCCTTGGCATCGATCAGCGCTTCAACGCGATCTCCCGCAGAGGTCAAGCGGCCGCTTGCTTTCACATTCGCGCCACCGATATCGGCGATATCGAGCATATCAATAACAAGGCCTTCATCCGATGCCGTTGCCTTCATTTGCAAACGCCCGGCATGCGCATCTCGCACACGGGGCGCACGTACATTGCGGGCATCAATCACAACAGAAGCATCGATCGCACCAAACCGCGCCGCGACAATTGAAGCTTCTGGCAATTGCTCAAGATCAAATCCGTCAGAAGCCAATTGCGCATCCAACCGGCCTCTTTGCCCCATTTCCGGTAACGCATAACGCAAGAGCCCGGTGATCGAAGATTGATCGAGCATAATCTTTAAATTGCTCGCTCCGATAAGGGTCGACGACAATGCCAAATCCGCTTCACCGCCCACTTCATGCGCTTCGCCATACCGCGCCGAACGGCCTGATGCTTCGCCATCAACCCATCCACCAAACCGCGGCAATTCTTTCGACGTAAAACTCGCATGGCCGTAAAAAGCGCCACCATCGGATAAACCAATTTCACCCGATGCCGATAATTTTGAATTACCTGGTAATTGCACATCACCGCGCTTCAACGTCACGCCACCTGAATCGAGTCGTGTCTCGAGTTTCAAGCCGCGCATCGTGTCGCCGCCCGCCATCACACTATCAATGGCAATGCTTAAATCGACGGGAATGGAAGGACGCAGATCATCGTCCGACGCCAACAAAGCATTCCGCCACGCCGATAAAATCTTGGGAAGCGTCGGATTAGGTTTGCCATCCACATGTAACGGACGATCAAGATCAATCTGCCTCGCATCAAAAAGCAGAGACAGCGAACGTCCATCACCCAATATGCCTGCTCCCGAACCGTTGAGCTTAAACCCGCCCTCGTCTCCTCCCGCATTAATCTCGGCGGCGGAGAGTTCAAGTTTGCTGCCATCCAGATGGGCTTGCGTGGAAACCGACCAGGGGCGCGTGGTTAAAAGATCGGCCTCGGGCCACGGCATGTCCCCGCCGACCACAAGCTTACCGTTAAATCCAAAATGCGGATTTAACGCTACCATTCCGTCGATATCGGCTTTAAACCCACCACCTGGATGGTCCATGCTAGCCTTCACACGGAAAGTGCCCGCGTCATCCATACTGCCGGTAGAGATCCGCAACCCCACAGGCCGATTATTCCACATACCGGAACCATCAACGCGCCATGGCCCCATCAAAGACGCCGCCGTCACCTCTAAATCAAGCTTGGTCAGCGTCACGGCTGGGACACCCGGCGCCGGCTGCACAGCCATTGATCCGTCTTTGATCGTCAATTTTTCAATCGTCACCGGCACGCCAGCCGAGGCGATGTTTGGATCGGATGTAGAGGCGGAGCTACCCCCCTTTGTTCCACCATCCGATCCCCTAGCGACATTGAGCGAAGGCTGCTCAATAAGTGCATCCATGACATGGACCTCGCCCTTCAATAGCGGCATTGTCGCAATATCAAGGCTCACCCGCTCGGCCTTGGCTGCCATGCCGCCATCAGGTGTCCCAATGGCAATTTTTTCAAGGTGAACCACCGGAAACGGTAAAATCCGAATATCGATCTGGCCGCCAATCGTAACCGGCAAGCCAACGGCTTCCGTCAGTGTGTTTTCGATGAAGGAGCGCTGGCTATTAAAATCGACAACAAAAGGCGCAATCAGCGCCGCAAAGAGCACGCCGATCACCAAAATTGCCAAGCCAGTTAAAAATTCGCGCACAGAAAATCCGTAAATTAGTTTCAAAACCGTATAAAGACGTATTTCGTCCTCATTTCCAACAATGATATCGGCTAAGTGTTGATCATGCGATGATTATCCTTCCGATTTATGAAAATTAGCGGAACAACTGACCAAGGCGACACTATTTTTTTAGGGGCTGTCGTAGATAACGAAAGTTATCTAGGATGGCAATATGGGACTAAGACGTTGTAAATTAGGCAAGAAAGACCAGCTACGACTGCTGGAAT
>JAPJMW010000161.1 GCA_026461505.1 Beijerinckiaceae bacterium | reverse complement strand
GAGCCGATCCCAATGATCACGAACGAGGCCTCGCTAAGGCACGTCCACGCTTCATCGCTTCGCGCATTTGTGAGATGGCTATTGGCAAACCAACAAATATAGCTTCTCCAATAATGAAGTGGCCAATATTTAATTCACGAATTTCAGGTAATTTTGCCAATTGCTCAGCCGAGTAAAAATCTAACCCATGTCCTGCATGCACTTCGAGACCCAGCCGACCAGCAAGGGCGGCGCCGGTATCAAGACGAGCTAATTCTCGATCGGCTTTAATCCGATCGCCATGAGCCAGCGCTTCACAATAAGATCCCGTGTGCAATTCGATAACGGGAGCTCCAAGCTTTTTAGCCATTTCAATCGGCGCAACGTCGGCTTCAATAAACAAAGACACGCGGACACCAGCTTGCGATAATTCCGCAATATAAGGCGCCAACACATTATGTTGACCTACGATGTCAAGGCCACCTTCCGTTGTTCTTTCTTCGCGCTTTTCAGGCACAAGACATACGGCATGCGGTTTAACTCGAAGCGCAATCGCCTTCATTTCCTCGGTCGCCGCCATCTCAAAATTCAACGGCTTGGCGATTTCAAGACTTAGTCTTGCCATATCGTCATCACGAATATGACGACGATCTTCACGCAAATGCGCCGTTATGCCATCGACGCCTGCTTCAATCGCCATTAAGGCGGCGCGAACAGGGTCAGGCGAATTACCGCCACGGGCGTTCCGAATGGTTGCAACGTGGTCGATATTTAAACCAAGGCGAAGCGGTGGGATGTCGTGCATGATCGTTTAGGCTTTCAGAGCCCGACTGCCGGGCTTTACGGGCGGAATAGCAGCCAATTCTGGCGGAAGTTGGTCCGCTGGATAGGCCGGAATATCGAGAGTAGCGAGCGCAATATAGGGAATTCCCAGCTCGGCCTTACCGCCCGAGCGGTCGATCAAACAGGCTTCTCCGACAAGGTTTGTCGTCAAACCATTGATCGCTTCGATACATTCGCGAGATGAGAGTCCCGTTGTGATGATGTCCTCAACGATCAGGACTTTAGCATCTTCCGGGATCGTAAAACCACGGCGCAATTGAAAGCGCCCTTCTTCACGCTCGACAAATACAGCTTTTGCCCCCAAATGCCGTGCCGTTTCATAGCCAGGGACAATACCACCGATCGCGGGCGACACGACGACGTCAATTTTCCCGAATTTAGCAACAATTAGGTCTGCTAACGCCCGGCATAACTTTTCTGTTCGCGCGGGATCCTGAAAGATAAACATTTTTTGTAAAAAAACAGGGCTTCGCAAACCGGATGACAAAATGAAATGCCCCTCAAGCAAAGCGCCTGCATCACGAAACTCGGCCATAACTTCGTCAAATGTCATCAGAAATCCCCTCTTTCTGGGTGAGGTTTACCATGAAAGAGTAAAAAGGCGACCCAATTGTAAACTTTTCAACCCAATTTTACCCATTCACCCGTGTTACGGCATGAATAACGGGCTTGGCGCGGAGCTGACTGATAATTGCGTTAAGATGCCGTAAGTCCCAGACTTCAACATCAATATCCATCTCACGGAAATCTGCCGTCTTACCCGTAATAGAGATAGCGTCGATATTACCGTCGCTTTCGCCAATAACCGATGCCACTTGCGCCAAAACGCCCGGCTCATTGATGACTGTAACGTGTAACTGCGCCGGAAACCGATGCGAATGGGCCTCGTCAATATCCCAACGAACGTCAAGCCAACGCTCTGGCTGGTCATCAAAGGCCGTCAGAGCCGGGGATTGGATCGGATAAATCGTAATACCAATTCCTGGCGTTAAAATACCAACAATCCGGTCTCCGGGAACTGCCCCACCATTCGGCGCGAATTGAACCGGCAAGTCACCGCCGATACCACGAATGGGAATGGCCGAACGCCCTGCGTCAGAAGCATCACCATCTCCAGAGCCTGGAACCTTAAAGACCAATCCTTGGCCTTGTTTCATGCCGAACCACCCGCCCTCGGCAAGATTAGCTTCAGTGCCTGCGGATTGTTCTTCGCGGTAATCTGGAAATACAGCTTTAATCACATCACCAGAATACATCTCGCCGCGGCCAACGGCGGCCAGCACATCTTCATGCGACGAACGAGCAAGCCTCGGCAATGCTAATTTAAGCCGCTCCTCTGAGTACACTTTACCGATACGTTCAAAAGCCCTCTCGATGATTTGCTGTCCTAAACCAGCATATTGGTTTCTGACTGCCACGCGCGTCGCGCGCCTAATGGCTGAGCGAGCCTTTCCGGTAACAACAATTTCTTCCCAGGCTGAGGGGGGCGTTTGCCCTTCGGCACGAACAATTTCTACCTCATCGCCATTGCGAAGTGTGGTGACGAGCGGAACAAGCGCACCATTTACCTTTGCACCGACAGCCGTATCGCCAACATCGGTGTGAACGGCATAGGCAAAGTCGATAGGCGTTGCATTGCGCGGAAGTGCAATCAATCGTCCCTTCGGGGTAAAGCAAAAGACCTGATCATGGAAAAGTTCAAGTTTGGTGTGTTCTAAAAACTCTTCGGCATTATCCCCTTCGGCCAATGTCTCGAGCGTTCGGCGCAGCCACGCATACGCGTTGCTCTCCCGTACTTTTCCATCAACATAATTTTTTCCCTCGGGATCTTTATAGAGGGCATGAGCGGCAATGCCGTATTCTGCGATACGGTCCATTTCAGCGGTTCTGATTTGCAATTCAACACGTTGTCGACCAGGCCCAACAACCGTTGTGTGTAGCGAGTGATAATCATTTTGCTTGGGCGTGGATATATAGTCCTTAAACCGACCGGGCACGCTCGACCAAGTCGTATGCACAATTCCAAGTGCCGCGTAACAATCGGCGACCGTATCAACGACAATACGAAAACCAAAAATGTCCGATAATTGCTCGAAGGAAACCGATTTTCGTTCCATCTTTTTCCAAATGGAATAAGCGCGTTTCAACCGCCCTTTCACTAGAGCCTTGATACCGGATGCTGCTAATTTTTGGGTGAGCTCATTTTCAATCCGCTCGATCAAGGGACCGCTTCTAGGTCCCATTTCATCCAGCTTCTGCCGAATGGTAGCATAGGCATCCGGCATTAAATGGCGGAACGACAGGCTTTCAAGCTCTTCGCGAAGGTCCTGCAT
>JAPJMW010000160.1 GCA_026461505.1 Beijerinckiaceae bacterium | reverse complement strand
GCCCCATTCAGCGCAAGCCCGATTGGATTAGGGTAAAGGCGCCTGGTTCTCCATTATGGGCCGAAACGAACCGCATTGTGAAAGAGCACGGCCTCGTGACCGTCTGCGAGGAAGCAGGGTGTCCGAATGTCGGCGAGTGCTGGGAGAAAAAGCACGCGACCTTCATGATCATGGGCGACACCTGCACGCGGGCCTGTGCGTTTTGCAACGTCAAAACCGGAATGCCTGACGCTCTCGATCAGGCTGAGCCTGCTAAGATCGCCGATGCGGTTGCCAAGCTTGGTCTCTCCCATGTTGTGATCACATCGGTAGACCGTGATGATTTGAAGGATGGCGGCGCTCATCATTTCGCCGAGGTGATTAAAGCCATTCGCGCACGCTCACCCAAAACCACCATTGAAATTCTAACGCCGGATTTCTTACGTAAAGACAGCGCCTTAGAGATTGTTGTTGAAGCAAGGCCTGATGTTTTTAATCACAATCTTGAGACCGTTCCCTCCAATTATCTGACCGTTCGTCCAGGCGCCCGCTACTTCCATTCGATCCGGCTTTTGCAAAGGGTCAAAGAGCTTGATCCGACGATTTTTACGAAATCCGGCATCATGGTTGGGCTGGGCGAGGAGCGGAATGAAGTACTGCAATTGATTGATGATCTGCGCTCGGCGGACGTCGATTTTCTAACCATAGGCCAATATTTGCAGCCCACTAAAAAGCATCATGCTGTGATTGAATTTGTGACGCCGGATGCGTTTAAAGCTTATGAGACGATTGCCTATACCAAAGGCTTTTTATTGGTGTCATCGACGCCGTTGACGCGTTCGTCGCATCACGCAGGAGATGATTTTGCCAAGCTTCGCGCCGCACGCGAAAAACAGCTGGGTCGATAATGCCCACCTTTCAATCTTCACGCTCGGTTGGGTTTGCAACCCATCAAATGTTTGATCTCGTGGCGGATGTTGAACACTATCCGGAATTTCTGCCGCTGTGCGAAGGCTTGAAAATTCGTAGGCGTTCAACGCTTGAGAATGGCAGAGAAGTTTTATTGGCCGATATGACCGTCGGCTATAAAGCGATCCGCGAAACCTTCACCTCACGTGTTACGCTCGATAAAGCGAACGATAAAATTCTCGTTGAATATGTGGATGGTCCTTTTAGCCATCTCGAAAACCGGTGGGTTTTTGTGGAGGTTGGTACCGGAACGCGCGTTGATTTTTTTATCGATTACGCCTTTAAAAATCGCATGTTGGGCGCCCTAATGGGCGCGATGTTTGAAGCTGCTTTCAAGCGCTTTTCCGATGCGTTTGTAGCTCGTGCTGGCGTCGTTTATGGAACGCCGACCTAGCGCGTCATCTCTTCAATTAAATCGAAGGCTTGAAGAATAGAAACTGCGCGTACCTGATCGCGCCCAATATCACCAAATTGCCTTTCACAATGCAGCGTTGGAAATCCTTTTCTGGCGCATGCAAAATGAACAAGTCCAACTGGCTTGAGGTCAGAGCCACCACCAGGCCCCGCTATTCCTGTAATAGAAACTGCGATGTTGGCGAGCGAACGTAACAACGCTCCCTCTGCCATCGCGCGCGCCACACTTTCGCTTACAGCGCCGTCTTGCTTGATGAGGTTTGGGTCAACGCCCAACATGTCGGCCTTTGCTTCGTTTGAATACGTCACAAATCCGCGATCCACGACGGCTGATGAACCGGCGACGCCTGTTAAAGCACCTGCGACTAGACCACCCGTACAGGACTCAGCCGTCACCACTTTCAAGCCAAGGGTAAGGCAATGTTTGATAAGGGCTTCAGCCCGACCGTGTATGGTTACGGCATCCGTCATCATTATTCGCTTGCTGGCAATTGAAGGGTAGCAACCGCCTGCGCTGCAATGCCTTCGCGGCGTCCGGTAAATCCCAATTGTTCAGTCGTTGTCGCTTTAACGCCGACCCGATCCACCATCACCCCGCAAATGGCTGCGATATTTTCCCGAATGCTGTCCCGATGCGGACCAATTTTCGGACTTTCGCAAATGATCGTTGTATCGAGATGAACGATCCGGCCGCCACGCATTTTGACCCGCTCTACGGCATATTCCAGAAAGATACGTGAATCCGCGCCTTTCCATTGCGTATCGGAAGGCGGAAAATGGGAACCAATATCGCCATCGGCTAGCGCACCAAAAATCGCATCGGTGAGGGCATGAAGCACCACATCGGCATCGGAATGGCCGGAGAGGCGATGCGTGTGGGGAATAGGGACGCCGCCAAGAATAACCTGATCACCATCGACAAAGGCGTGAACATCATAGCCAATTCCGGTTCTGGTTTCGGTCGTACCCATCGTTTTCTCTCTTGCCGCGACGAAATCCGCGGATGTTGTCAGTTTGGTGTTATCGAGTTCGCCATCAAAAACATAAACGGGATGACCGGCCCATTCGGCGATTGAAGCATCGTCTGTAAAATCTACCCCTCTATGCGTGGCAGCAGCACGATGAGCCTTCAAGAGGAGGTCGAATTTAAAAGCTTGTGGAGTTTGTACCGCTTTAAGATCGCGTCGAGGGGGCGTATCCGTAACCTGGCCATCCACCGTAATCCGCTTAATCGTATCCGTTACCGGGACCCCGGGGATAGCGGCGCCTCTAGAAAATGCCGCTTCAATGCTACGGCCCACAAGGGATTTGCTCGTAAAGGGGCGGGCTGCATCATGCACCAGAATGAGATCCGGTACCTTGGCGAGCGAAGCGAGGGCTTCAAGTCCGGAATGGCCAGAAGCCTGACGCGTTGCGCCGCCATCAGCGGGGGATAAAATGCGTGACGCAATGTCCGGTTCAAGCGATGCAATTGCCGCCCGATAAAGCGCTTCATCATCGGGATGAATGACGCAAAGAATGGATTTGACCCGGCTATCCGCGGCCAAGGCCCGAATGCTGCGCGCCAATACCGTTTCGCCACCAATATCGAGATATTGCTTTGGTCGATCGAGACCGACGCGCAAACCACGTCCTGCCGCGACAATCAGCGCAGCGACATGGATTCGATCAGGAACGGTCAAAAAAGGCGACATCGGTCAAGATTTGAAACTTTTGAGCGATTAGGTCAACAGAGGCTGACCGCAATCTGGTGCCGTCCGATCCCTTTAAATGGCACGCAAACCTATTTTTAGTTTTGCAACGCAACATAAAGTCTATTATATAGGCAGTTAAATTGGCTGCCTTATTTTTATGCAACATTTAAACGTCATCAAAATTGGCAATGAAATATTGCGCGGAAGGGCGATTTTAGCGCCGATGTCCGGCGTAACCGATCATGTCTTTCGCCGGATCGCCCGCCGTTTTGGTGCATCGCTTGTTGTTTCTGAAATGGTCGCTTCGGATGATTTTGTGCGTGGATCCGAAGAATCTCGCTTACGCGCTGAAGGTAACGGTATTGATCAACATGTTGTTCAAATCGCGGGTTGCGAGCCGCATTGGATGGGTGAAGCCGCCCGTCTTGCTGAAGCAACCGGCGCTTCCGTTATTGATATCAATATGGGGTGTCCGGCTAAACGGGTGACGGGTGGTTATGCGGGTTCAGCCTTGATGCGGGATCTTGATCACGCCGAGAGGCTGTTTGAGGCGACCATCGGTGCGGTGTCGATCCCTGTGACCGTTAAAATGCGTCTTGGTTGGGATGAGCGCTCTATAAACGCGCCGGAACTTGCCCGTCGTGCTGAGGCCCAAGGCGTTAAACTGATCACCGTTCATGGTCGAACCCGCTGCCAATTTTATAAAGGCCAAGCCGACTGGGGTGCTATACGCGCCGTTAAAGAATCTGTTTCCGTTCCGGTTATCGCTAATGGCGATTGCCATTCCTTGGCAGATGCACAGGCGATGCTCACATCATCAAATGCCGATGGCGTGATGATCGGACGCTCCGCCTTGGGACGTGCTTGGTTGGTTGGCCAGATTGCTCGCGGATTGGAGAGTGGCGAAGCCATCTCGGAGCCCAAGGCTGATATTCGGCTTGAGGCCGCCATTGAGCATTATGAAGGTTTGTTATCAGCGATGGGGATTGAAACGGGGATCCGCCATGCCCGTAAACACATCGCCGCCTATGCGGATGATGCACTTAGCCTATCGGAAGAAGACCATTCCCAATGGCGTCAAGAAATTGTGACGTCGAATTCGCCGACAAGGGTCATTCAATTACTGAAGCTTTTATACCAGAACCATCCAACGCGGAGCGCGGCATGACGATACCGTCCACTGGTCGCTCAGGGTTGGTTGAAAATCGAAGCGAGGCGATTTTGAACGTCTTGCCGTTGCCCGTGATTGTTGTCGGTACCGACGATCGGATTGTGGAAGCTAATTTAGCGGCCCAATCGTTTTTTCAAATGAGCCGCTCCGTTTTAAGGCGGCACCGATTAGCAGAAATTGTGCCTTTCGGATCGCCCTTACTGTCCTTAATCGATCAGGTTCGCGCCAATGGCGGCAGTGTGAGCGAATATCGTGTTGATATCGGCACCCCGCGCATTGGTACGGACAAGATTGTCGATCTGTATGCCACATTGGAGACCGATGATGCACAGGATGTGGTCATTATGCTTCAAGAAAAGACAATTGCTGAAAAAATGGACAGACAATTGACCCATCGTGGAGCAGCGCGCTCGATCTCGGCGATGGGTTCAATGCTCGCCCATGAAATAAAAAATCCGCTTTCCGGAATTAGGGGCGCGGCTCAATTGCTTGAAACCTCCGTCATGGACGAGGATCAAAGTTTGCTCCGTCTGATTTGTGATGAGACGGATCGTATCGTCAAATTGGTTGATAGGTTCGAAAATTTTGCCGATGGCGGCCCGGTTGAACGGGAATCAATAAATATTCACAGTGTGTTGGAGCATGTTAAGCGGCTGGCAACATCTGGCTTTGCAAGGCATATCCGTTTTTCTGAGAATTATGATCCATCTTTGCCGCATATTTGGTGCAACAAGGATCAATTGATCCAAGTCTTTCTAAATCTTGTCAAAAACGCTGCTGAAGCCATCGGACCCGACGCGGTAGATGGGGAAATTGAGATTTCAACGGCGTATCGGACGGGTGTCCGAATGGTTGTGCCTGGTAGCAATTCCCGTGTTGCTCTTCCTCTTGAAATTTGTATCCGGGACAATGGACCAGGCGTTCCGGAAGACTTGATGAGAAGTCTGTTTGATCCGTTTATTTCGACGAAGGCATCGGGGACTGGCCTCGGTCTTGCTTTGGTATCGAAGATTATTGGTGACCACGGTGGGGTAGTCGAATGCGAATCATTACCTCGCCGAACGATTTTTAGAGTTCTTTTGTCGATGCAAACTCCACGCAATCTAAGCGTGGTAGAAAGTGACGGATAGCGCATGCCAAATGGTACGATCCTTGTCGCCGATGACGACGCGGCCATTCGCACGGTTCTCAATCAGGCGTTGGGGCGCGCTGGTTATGAGGTGCGCGTTACAGGACAGGCCAGTACGCTATGGCGTTGGGTAGCGGCAGGTGAGGGCGACCTTGTTGTCACCGATGTCGTTATGCCCGATGAAAATGCGTTTGATCTTTTGCCACGCATTAAGAAATTGCGCCCCGATCTGCCTGTTATCGTGATGAGCGCGCAAAATACGTTTATGACCGCCATTCGTGCATCCGAGCGGGGGGCTTATGAATATCTTCCAAAGCCATTTGATCTAAAGGAGCTTTTAGCGGTTATCAGTCGGGCGCTAAGCCGTCCGCGCGGTGTTGTTCAATCTTCATCAGAGGGAATCAATGAAGAGATTCCGCTGGTCGGCCGCTCGCCCGCGATGCAGGAACTCTATCGTTCACTCGCGAGATTGATGGTGACTGAGCTTACCGTAATGATCATGGGTGAATCTGGAACCGGTAAGGAACTTGTCGCGCGTGCGTTGCATGATTACGGCAAGCGGCGGAAGGGGCCTTTTGTAGCTGTCAACATGGCAGCTATTCCGCGTGATTTGATTGAGAGCGAATTATTCGGACACGAGCGCGGCTCGTTTACGGGTGCGGTTAATCGCGCGACTGGCCGCTTTGAACAGGCGGAAGGTGGAACTCTTTTCCTCGATGAAATTGGCGATATGCCGATGGAAGCGCAGACGCGCTTATTGAGGGTGCTTCAAGAAGGTGAATATTCAACCATCGGCGGAAGAACATCAATCAAGACCGATGTTCGGATCGTTGCTGCTACGAACAAAGATCTACGCGTTGCCATTCAACAGGGCTTATTTCGTGAAGATTTGTTTTTCCGTTTGAATGTCGTGCCGTTACGTTTGCCGCCGCTTCGGGAGCGCATTGAGGATCTGCCGGATCTTGTGAGGCATTTCTTTGTCTTGGCCGAAAAAGAAGGCTTGCCTGCCAAGCAAATCGACACTGGTGCTTTGGAGCGGCTTAAGCGGCATCGTTGGCCGGGTAACGTGCGCGAGCTTGAAAATCTTGTTCGTCGCTTTGCGGCGCTCTATCCGCAGGAGACAATTACCGAAGCGATCGTGGATTTTGAACTGGTCGAGACTCCAACATTTGGTTCGGTATCCTCTGGCGAACCGCTCGTTGCGGCGACGTTAAGTGAGTCGGTTGAACATCATTTAGATGTCTATTTCGCCGGCTTTAAGGGGGATCTTCCTCCTCCGGGCCTTTATCATCGCATTCTTCGCGATGTTGAGGAGCCGCTGATTAATGCTGCCATGGCGGCAACGAGGGGTAATCAGATCAAAGCGGCAGAACTTTTGGGCGTTAACCGCAACACGCTACGCAAAAAAATTCGCGATCTTGATATCCGGATTATCCGGACTCTGCGCTAGGATTATGCACGCTTAATTTCCCTCGACGGCCTGTTTGCCGTGGTCAATCAGCAACACTGTTGCTATATTGCATCAATTAATTTGTTCGATTTACGATAAACGAGGAGCAGCGTCCTTATGGCGCTCTTAGGTATTTTTGGCACCAAATCTGTGAGCCAACAGAGGGTTGGGGTTCGCCTTTCATCCTTTTGGCGAAGCGCATTCGGTGTTTTGGTTGTAGCACTTGCGCTATCATCAGCACTCGCAACTTTTCTCGTGTTGGCCAATTTTGTTCCCGTTGTTCCCACCCGCGATGTGGTGATCAGCCTCTTTGCGGTTAACGGATTGCTGATCGGCCTTTTATTGATCATGGTGGGCGTCGATGCCTATCGACTTCTAAAGGCCCGCCGCGCAGGTCTAGCGGGTTCCGCACTTCATGCGCGTATCGTGTCTCTCTTTGCGTTTGTCGCTGCGGCGCCTGCGGTATTGGTTGCAATCGTCGGTTGGTTGACGCTCGAACGCGGCATCGACATCTCGTTCAGCGGCCAGATCAAAGAGTTGCTGCAGACATCGGTTGAAGTCGCCAAAGCCTATCAAGAATTCCAATGCCGAGCGATTGGTCGTGAAGTTCGACTAATGGCGGCTGATATCGGACAAGCCCGTACGGTGTTCGATAAGGACCAAGCTGTCTTTCGGGAGTTCATGCGTTCTCGGTCCTATTTTCTGGGATTCTTTGTAGCCATCATGCTCAAACCGGATGGCGCGACCATCGAACGAATTGATAATGTCGCGGTTCCTGATCTGAAATTGCCGAAATCAGAAGAATTTGCAGCTGCAGAGGAGTCAGGCGACGGCATTTGTCTGCTTCAAGCCGACAGCAATATTTTCCGTGCCTTGGTTAAAATTCCCGGCTTTGATAGCAATTATTTGCTGGTCGCCCGAACCATTGATCCGAAGGCGCTGCAATTCCCGCAACAGGCTGAACTCGCCGTTCGTTACTATGACGCGTTGGCTGAACAAAAGCTCGGTGTTCAGATCGCCTTTGCAACAATGTACGCGTTGATCTCTCTCATTCTCTTACTCTCAGCCGTTTGGATTGGTTTGAGTTTTGCCAACTGGTTGGTGGCTCCTATTCGACGTCTGATTTTTGCGACCGATCAGGTTGCGAGTGGCAATTATGATGTTCGCGTTCCTGTGACGGGGAATGAAGGGGACCTTGGCCATCTCGGTGATACGTTTAACAAAATGGCTGCCGAGCTTGGTCATCAAACTGAAAATCTTCAAACCGCCAATACGCTTATGGATCAAAGACGGCGCTTTACAGAAGCCGTTTTATCTGGCGTTTCGGCTGGCGTGATTGGGTTGGATGGTGAGGGGAGAGTCACTGTTTTAAATCCATCGGCGGAGCAATTATTGGGCGAAATTTCATTGTCGTTAAAAGGCCAAAAATTGGCCGAGGCGATCCCTGCCTTTGCTGAATTTATCAACCGCGAAACCGTTGATCGCGGACGACCTGTGCAGGGTCAAATTGAATATAACGAAGGTACGCGGGATCGATCGTTGACGGTTCGTATAACGAGTGAACAAGCAAGCGACGTTCAGCAAGGCGCGATCGTAACACTCGATGACATTACCGATCTAGTAACGGCGCAAAGAACATCAGCTTGGGCTGATGTCGCACGACGCATTGCGCATGAAATTAAGAATCCATTAACACCTATTCAGCTTTCAGCTGAACGCATCCGGCGTAAATATGGAAAAGTCATCACCACAGATCGCGAAATCTTTGATCAGTGTACCGACACCATCATTCGCCAGGTGGATGACATCAAACGCATGGTCGATGAGTTCTCGTCTTTCGCGCGTATGCCAAAGCCATTGCCGGAAGTCGAAGATGTGTCGAGTGTTATTCGACAAGTCTTGTTTCTTATGCGTGTCGCGCATCCGGAAATTAATTTTTTGGACGTCATACCCAAAGATCTTCCGAAGGCCAGTTTTGATCGACGTCTTATATCGCAGGCGCTCACGAATATCGTCAAAAACGCAACAGAATCCATTCTCGCTGTTCCGAGCACTGAGCGCGGGCAGGGTGAAATTTTGGTATCGGTTGATACCGTTCAATCGGGTATTCTCGCCATCGAGATAACTGATAATGGCAAAGGGTTCCCGACCGAAAGCCGCCAGCGATTGCTCGAGCCTTATATGACAACACGCGCTGGTGGTACGGGACTAGGTTTGGCCATCGTTGATAAAATTTTTGAAGATCATGGCGGTGGTATCGAATTGCTCGATCGTGCCGATGCGGGTCGGGGTGCGCGTGTTCGTTTATGGTTCCCAATTGATGGTTTAAACGCCGAGCAAACGGCTTCAAGTCCGTCAGCGGAGAAGAAACAATGAGTGCTGATATTCTGATCGTCGATGACGAGGCGGACATCCGAGATCTCGTTGCTGGTATTCTCGAGGATGAAGGATTTAAATGCCGAACGGCCGCCAATGCAGACGATGCATTGGGAGAAATTTCAGCACGCCGTCCTCATCTCATATTTCTGGATATTTGGATTCAAGGCTCTCGTCTTGACGGGTTGCAATTGCTCGACATCATCAAGGAGCAAAATCCCGATTTGCCCGTGGTGATGATTTCAGGCCATGGCAATATCGAAACGGCCGTATCCGCTATTAAGCGTGGCGCCTATGATTTTATCGAGAAGCCTTTCAAATCGGATCGGCTC
>JAPJMW010000159.1 GCA_026461505.1 Beijerinckiaceae bacterium | reverse complement strand
GATCAGCATCACATCCGCCGAACGCGCGCGCACGCCATCGCTGGCTCAACTCCTCGCACCGGATCATTGGCCTATGCGCTCGATCATGCCCGAAAAATGGGCTTTGGCGTGCCGGAATTACAGGCATTTTTTAACTCGGCCCATATCAGCCCCGTCCTCACCGCTCACCCAACAGAGGTTCGCCGCAAAAGCACGCTCAACCGCGAACTAGGCCTTGCGGAACTTCTGGAACGCCGTGATCGAATGGTAGCAACGCCAGAGGAAAATGAAGCCCTTGAAGAGCGGTTGCGGCGCGACATCGTCACGCTCTGGCAGACAAACTTGCTGCGGGAAACCAAACTAACCGTCCTTGACGAGGTTTTAAACGGCCTTTCTTATTATGATTACACCTTCCTGCGTGAACTGCCCCGTCTCCATTCCATGCTCGAAGATCAACTTCAGGCGCTGGATCCTGAAGGCAAAACGCATGAAATTGAGAGCTTCTTACGCATTGGCAGCTGGATCGGGGGCGATCGCGACGGCAATCCGTTTGTGACAGCAGACGTGCTCGAAAGCACGCTTTCCATGCACGCAAAGCGAATTTTTCGTTTCTATATCGCGGAAGTGGACAAATTATCACGCGAATTACCGCTGAGCGATGGCATTATTAGCGTATCGGATGCGGTCCGCACTTTGGCCGACATGTCGCCATCCGCCTCGCCGCACCGCCAGCGCGAGCCCTATCGTCTTGCCCTTTCAGGCATCCAAGCCCGCATTGTGGCCACCGCCCAAGAGGTCGCAGGCCTTTCCGATGTCGGACGCGCCGGAAATGCAGCACCCTACAGCTCCGCCGCAGAGTTTCGAGCTGATCTCGACAGCATAGACGAGTCCCTTCGCCAGCACGGCTCAGCCATTCTCACCCGCGGAAGGCTGCGCCTTTTAAGACGCGCGGTAGACTGTTTCGGCTTCCATCTCGCCATTGTCGATCTCCGGCAAAACTCTGCCGTCCATGAACGGACGATTGCAGAACTGCTAGAGGCCGTTTCCCCCGGCACGTCCTATCTCACTTTATCGGAAGACAAGCGAATTGAGCTTTTAACCAAAGAGCTCCAATCGGCCCGCCCTTTGATTTCGCCCCATATCCACTATTCCGAAGAAACCACAGGTGAAATTGCCGTCTTCAAAACGGCTTCTGAAGCACATGCCCGATATGGTCGCGAGGTGATCGCCAATTGCATCATCTCGAAAGCCGAAGGCGTGTCGGACATGCTAGAATTGGCTGTTCTTCTTAAAGAAGTGGGCTTGCTGGCTGCAGACGGTTCGGCCAACGTGAATGTCATCCCGCTCTTTGAAACCATCGGCGATTTGCAGGCCTGCGCTGCCGTTATGGAATCGGCGTTCTCGAACCCTTCCTATCGCGCTTTGGTCAAAAACCGTGGCGACATGCAAGAAGTCATGCTCGGCTATTCGGACAGCAACAAAGATGGCGGTTTTGTTACCTCTGGCTGGGAGCTCTATAAGGCCGAAATTCAACTCATCGATGTCTTCCGCAAACACGGCGTCGCGATGCGCTTGTTCCATGGCCGCGGCGGCTCGGTCGGTCGCGGCGGCGGCCCAAGCTATGATGCGATTTTGGCGCAGCCGGGTGGCGCGGTAAACGGCGCCATTCGCATTACCGAGCAAGGTGAGATCATCGCTTCTAAATATTCCAACGCCGAAGTCGGACGCCGTAATCTGGAAATTCTCGCCGCTGCAACGCTTGAAGCATCGCTCCTGCATCCCGACCAACCGGCACCAAAGTCCGATTATCTGACCGCAATGGACGAATTATCGGACGCCGCTTTTAAAGCCTATCGCGGGCTTGTGTATGAAACGCCGGGCTTTGTTGATTATTTCTGGTCTTCAACCGTGATCACCGAAATTGCGACGCTTAATATTGGTTCGCGCCCTGCATCGCGCACCAAAACGCGAAAAATTGAGGATTTACGCGCCATTCCTTGGGTGTTCAGCTGGGCGCAAGCGCGCATCATGCTGCCCGGTTGGTATGGATTCGGCTCCGCCGCAAAAGCCTTTGTCGCCCGGCATCCGGAAAAGGGGCTGGCGTTGTTGCAGGACATGGCCAAGGAATGGCCCTTCTTCCGGACGCTCCTGTCCAATATGGATATGGTGCTTTCCAAAAGCTCCATCGCGATTGCCTCGCGCTATGCTGAACTTGTGCCCGATGAAGCCTTGAGAGAGGCGATTTTCGGCCGTATCCGCCAAGAATGGTCCGATTCCATTGAAATGCTTTTGGCCATCACAGGCCAATCAAAGCTGCTCGAAGCCAACCCACTGCTCGACCGTTCCATCCGGAACCGGTTTCCTTATCTCGATCCGCTGAACCATGTTCAGGTCGAGTTATTAAAAGAGCATCGCTCCCATCCGGGCGATGCACGTGTCTTGCAGGGCATTCAATTGACCATCAACGGCGTTTCAGCGGGCTTGAGAAACAGCGGGTAATAAGGATTAAAATCGCTCTGGCCTAATAGGTATCAAGAGATTATCTGACGGGTAAGAGGTGGAGTTTTTCAATATGTCGCATTTGCTTGTTCATCCGTCCGCGCCTGATGCAGAAGGCCGTATCTTGTCCGTCACGCCGCAATCGGCGGGTTGGACCTATGTCGGCTTTGAAGTCTATCGCTTGAAAGCAGGGCAAAGCGTCACCCATCAAAGGGAAGGTAACGAGATATGCCTCGTGATCCTCTCAGGACGTGCAGCCATTCGCGCAGGCGAACTTGAGTGCGGCACGCTCGGCGAACGTACCAATGTGTTCGAGGGCCTGCCTTGGTCGGTCTATATTCCTGCGCAGTCGGATTATGCGATCAAGGCCGAAAGCGATTGCGAAATCGCCGTCTGCGCCTGCCCCTCCAAAGGCGGATTAGCGCCTCGCGTCATTCCACCCTCGGAAGTCGGCGAGGAAACGCGCGGCAAGGGCACCAATACCCGCCATGTCCGCAATATTTTGCCGGATGTCTCGCCTTTCGCCGAAAATTTGCTTGTTGTTGAAGTCATTACGCCGGGCGGTAACTGGTCAAGCTACCCGCCGCACAAGCACGATACTGACGATTACCCGAACGAGACCTATCTCGAAGAAACCTATTATCACCGCCTCAACCCGCCACAGGGTTTCGGCTTCCAGCGCGTCTATACAGATGACGGCTCACTGGACGAAAGCTTCGCCATCAAGGACGGTGATGTCGTTCTCGTGCCGAAAGGGTTCCACCCCGTCGCCGCGCCGCATGGCTTTGATCTTTATTATCTCAACGTGATGGCAGGCCCGAAAAAGGCCTGGAAATTCACGATGTCGAAGGATCACGCGCATATTGGGTGGACGTCTACGGCGACGAAATAAGCTTCACGCAAACCGCGCGCGCATACCGGCCGTTAGCTCAACAATAAAATCATGCACGAGCCGCACGCGGGCGAGCTCTCGCACGTCTTCGTGGGTGACGATCCAATAGGCCCGCTTTACGCTGTAATCCGGCAGAATACGCTTGAGTGTGGAATCGTCTTTCACGACATAATCATGCAGCACACCAATGCCCGCGCCGGCTTTGACCGCTTCGATCTGGCCGATCATGCCCGCACATTCAAACCGACGTTCGGGAACGATTTTCAATTCGCCGAGATAATCCAAGGCATCGGTAAAGAGGAGATCGCGCACATAGGTTACGATGCGGTGGGCGGATAAATCCTCAATCGTCCGGATGGGTGCTGCGGCCTTGAGATAGGCCGGGCTACTGTAAAGGCTCAATCGGTAATCGGTAAGTTTGCGGATGGCGAGTTTGCCTTCCATGGGCGGCTCAATGGTAACCGCAATATCGGCCTCACGTTTGGCCAGCGAAAAGGCGCGGGGTAGCGGCACGAGTTGCACCGTCAATCCCGGATGCTGATCAAGAAACGCTGGGATGTGCCGCGCCAGCACATAGGTGCCAAACCCGTCGGGCGCCCCCACCCGCACGGTGCCGTTGATTGCCACATCCTTGCCGCTAAATTCGGCCTGCGCGCGCAAAAGTTCGGTTTCGATCCGCTCGGCGGTGACTAAAAAGCCCTCGCCTGCTTCCGTCAGGCTGCAGCCGCTGGTGCGCCGCTCGATCAGCTTGGCGCCGAGCCGAGTTTCGAGTGCCGTCATACGGCGGCTGACCGTCGTATGATCAAGATCAAGGCTTCTGGCCGCCCCGAGCATTTGGCCCGAGCGCGCCACCGCCAGAAACACCCGTATCAGATCCCAATCCATGCTCTATCGCCTTACCGAAATTCCGCACAATGGTTGCGCATATCAGGTTATTGTTGTGCATAATAACATAGGCCATAAGGATACCAACGCAATTCCTAAGGGAGAGACCGCAATGGTTCAGGAACTCACGCATTTTATTGGCGGCAAACATGTAAAGGGCACGTCCGGCCGTTTCGCCGATGCCTTTTGGCCGATGACGGGCGAGCTCGCCTCGAAAGTGCCTTTGGCTTCAAAGGTCGAAGTTCGCGCCGCTGTTGAAAATGCCAAAGAAGCGCAACCAGCATGGGCAGCCACCAATCCGCAACGCCGCGCCCGCGTGATGATGCGCTTCCTAGAACTCGTCCACGCCGAATATGACAGCCTCGCCACTTTGCTCGCCAAAGAACACGGCAAGACGATTGCCGATGCCAAGGGCGATATTCAACGTGGGTTGGAAGTGGTCGAATTCTGCATCGGCGCCCCACAGATGTTAAAGGGTGAATTCACCGATGGTGCAGGCCCGGGCATCGATATGTATTCGATGCGTCAGCCGCTTGGCGTTGTTGCTGGCATTACGCCCTTCAACTTCCCTGCGATGATCCCGCTCTGGAAATGCGCGCCCGCCATCGCGGCAGGTAACGCGTTCATCTTGAAGCCATCCGAGCGCGATGTCGGCGTGCCGTTACGCCTCGCTGAATTGTTTATTGAAGCGGGCCTTCCTGCAGGCATCCTCAATGTTGTGCAAGGCGACAAGGAAGCGGTCGATGCACTTCTCGATGATACAGATGTGAAAGCCATCGGCTTTGTCGGCTCCACGCCAATCGCCGAATATGTTTACACCCGCGGCACAGCAGCCGGTAAGCGCGTGCAATGCTTCGGCGGTGCAAAGAACCACATGGTCATCATGCCGGACGCCGATATGGATCAGGTTGTCGACGCGCTGATGGGCGCTGGCTACGGCTCGGCAGGCGAGCGCTGCATGGCGATCTCGGTTGCGGTTCCGGTTGGAAAAGCAACGGCTGATCGTTTGGTCGAAGCGCTCATTCCGCGCGTTGAAAGCTTGAAGGTTGGCACCTCGCTTGATCCAGCAGCCGATTTTGGCCCAGTCGTCACCAAAGAGCACCTCGCCAAGATCAAGTCCTATGTCGATATCGGCGTTGCCGAAGGCGCGAGCCTCAAGGTTGATGGCCGTAACTTCAAGCTGCAAGGCTATGAAAACGGCTATTATATGGGCGGTTGCCTGTTCGACAATGTCACCAAAGACATGCGCATCTACAAGGAAGAAATCTTCGGCCCCGTGCTCTCGGTAGTGCGCGCTAAGGATTACGCCGAGGGCTTAGCCCTTTGTAACGATCACGAATACGGCAATGGCGTCGCGATCTATACGCGTGACGGCGATGCAGCACGTGATTTTGCCTCCAAAGTGCAGGTCGGCATGGTCGGTATCAATGTGCCAATTCCGGTGCCTTTGGCTTACTACACCTTCGGCGGCTGGAAGCGTTCGGGCTTTGGCGATTTGAACCAGCACGGCCCAGACGCGTTCCGCTTCTACACCAAGACCAAGACGGTCACCACGCGTTGGCCATCGGGCATCAAGGATGGCGCGGAATTCGTTATCCCGACAATGCGCTGATCGTAATCATATCAACCCTTTTAAAGGCGTCCCGCGAGGGGCGCCTTTTTCTAATCGTGAATCCAATTGAATAAAACCTTGACCGGCAATCAACGCTAGGTCTTGCTCTTCCCATGATCCGTGGCTCCGATAGTACTCCTTATACGCTGCCTGATATTTTCCAATCGTGGTTTGCTGCGCGTGGATGGCAACCGCGTGCCCATCAATTGGAATTGCTCCACAACGTCTCTCATGGTCGTTCAACCTTACTTGTCGCTCCAACGGGCGCCGGTAAAACGCTGGCAGGATTTCTACCAACCTTGGTAGACTTGTCATCGCTTACGCCAAGTGCCCTAAAAAAGCGGGGCCTTCACACGCTCTATATCTCGCCACTCAAAGCCCTTGCGGTGGATATAGCGCGCAATCTCGAAACACCCGTTTCAGAAATGGACCTGCCCTTCACCATCGAAACGCGCACAGGGGATACGCCGGCCCATAAGCGCGCACGACAAGCCGAGCGGCCACCGCATATTTTACTCACGACACCCGAACAACTCGCGCTGCTCTTGGCCCATCGCCATGCGAGTAAACTTTTTGCCAATCTGAAGGCAATTATTCTTGATGAGCTACATGCCTTGGTCACCTCAAAGCGTGGAGATCTGCTTGCGCTCGATTTAGCGCGTCTTCATCGTTTATCACCATCGCTGGTCACGATAGGCCTCTCCGCAACCGTTCGCGAACCCATTGAGTTACAGCGTTATCTAGTTCCGCAAGTCAAAGATCAGGTGCGTCAAGCCGAACTTGTTTGTGTCACAGGTGGGGCGCAAGCAAAAATTGGCATTTTGAAAAGCACCAAACGCCTTCCGCTCGCGGGTCATACGGCGCTTTCTTCAATGTCCGAAATTTATAAAACAATTACTGCGCATCATATGACGCTCGTCTTCGTCAACACGCGCATGCAAGCCGAATTTGTTTTCCAAGAATTATGGAAGCGGAATGAGTCTTCTCTTCCGATCGCGCTGCATCACGGCTCGCTTGATGTCGGTCAACGCCGTAAAGTTGAAGCAGCAATGGTGTCGGGCACCCTGCGCGCGATTGTGTGCACTGCGACTCTCGATCTCGGCATTGATTGGGGTGACGTCGATCTGGTCATCAATGTTGGCGCTCCAAAAGGCGCTAGCCGCCTTATGCAACGCATAGGACGCTCTAATCATCGCTTTGACGAGCCATCGCAAGCGCTCTTGGTTCCGGCTAATCGCTTTGAAGCCCTTGAATGCCAAGCAGCATTAGGGGCCGTCGAAGCCGCCGCCCAAGATACGCCCGATGCGCGGATCGGCGCGCTTGATGTTCTCGCTCAGCACATCTTAGGCATCGCCTGTGCCGATGGATTTGACCCCGACGCACTTTATCAAGAAATATGCACCGCTTCGCCCTATTCGACGCTGTCGCGTGAAGACTTTGATCGCACTTTGGATTTCGCTGCGACCGGCGGCTATTCGCTTCGGGCCTATGAACATTTCGCTAAAATCAAACAGGGCGGCGATGGCATTTGGCGTATCTCAACGCCGCGCGCTGCCCAGCAATATCGCATGAATATTGGTACGATTGTTGAATCGACAATGCTCAAAGTCCGTCTTGGTCGCATGACCAAAGCGGGCACGCCCGCGCACGGTGGTCGTGTGCTTGGCGAAGTTGAAGATTATTTCGCAGAAGGCTTGGTGCTCAGTGATACATTCATCTTTGCCGGAGAAATTCTTCGATTTGAAGGACTCATTGGTAATGAAGTCATTGTTACAAGGGCAGCGAAAGGCGTTGATCCGAAAATTCCTGCCTATGCGGGTGGTAAATTTCCTCTTTCAACCTTTTTGGCAGAACGCGTTAGAGCGATGCTTGATGATGAAAAATCGTGGAAGGTTTTACCGCCCGAAGTACGAGAATGGCTTTTATGGCAGAAGGATAAATCCGTTTTGCCTCATAAAGGCGAATTATTGGTTGAATGCTTTCCGAGTGGCGACCGCCATTATCTCGCGCTCTATCCGTTTGAAGGTCGTCTTGCGCATCAAACCCTCGGCGTGCTGCTGACAAAACGGTTAGAGCGTGCACGTATGAGACCTCTTGGGTTTGTATGCAATGATTATGGTATCTGCATTTGGGCCTTACGCGATCTGAATGAAGCGATGCAGAATAATCTCTTATCGCTTGATGATTTACTTGACGAAGATATGCTCGGTGATGATCTCGAAGAATGGCTTTCTGATAGCTCTATCATGAAACGTGCCTTCCGATATTGCGCTGTTATATCGGGCCTTATTGAACGCCGACATCCGGGACAAGAGAAATCCGGTCGGCAACTCACCGTATCAACCGATCTGGTTTATGATGTCTTACGTCGCCATGAGCCAGACCATATCTTGTTAAAAGCCGCACGCGCCGATGCATCATCAGGACTTTTGGATCTTAAGCGATTGGGCGATATGTTAAAGCGCATTCGTGGCCATGTTGTTTTCAAAGCGCTTGAGAAAGTATCACCTTTATCGGTAGCTGTTCTTCTCGAAATTGGTCGTGAGTCCGTTTATGGGGAAGCAGCGGAAGATATTTTGGCCGATGCAGAAAGATCGCTTTTAGCGGAGGCGATCGGATGAATGAAGCGAAAGAGCAACTTGCTACAATTATATCAATCGGTAATTTGTCGCTGATACCCGATGCGTCAGGCGTTCTCTTTGAGCCTAATGAAAGATTATTGATCGTATCCGATTTGCATCTTGAAAAAGCGTCATCGCTTGCTCGTCGCGGTTCCTTGCTTCCACCCTACGACACAATTGATACGCTCAAGCGTTTATCCATGGTCGTTGATCGACTTCAACCTAAAACGATTATTTCGCTCGGTGACACATGGCATGATACGCACGGGCCGTCACGAATGAGCGATGAGACAAATAAAATTTTCGCATCCTTGCGCAATACAATCGATTGGATTTTCATCACAGGAAATCATGACCCCGACCCTCCACAAAATTTATCAGCAAGGGTAATGCATGAAATTCAAATAGGCGGCGTTAACTTCCGGCATGAGCCGCAAAGCAATATCACAGAGCCCGAAATTGCTGGCCATTTGCACCCGGTTGCTAAAATACGCGCGAAGGGTCGTTCTATTCGCCGGAAATGTTTTATCAGCGATTCCACCCGCTGTATTTTACCTGCCTTTGGCAGTTTTACAGGTGGATTAAACGTTCTTGATCAAGCATTCAATCCGCTCTTTCCGGAGCATAATTTTCGAATGCACGTCGTAAGTTCGGACCAAATATTTATAGTCGGTCCGCATTCCCTCGTTTCAGATTAAGTGTTAGTGCGCCAAGAGCGCGCCGAGTAGGCTGATCACGACAATCGCCGTTAAGCCTACACGCAGTTTGCCATACCAACGCGGTGCCCCGCCTGCCAATACGAGCCCGATATCAGAAACCCCGAGCGCCAAAAAGATAGCGATCAACATCATTAAATCATAAGGTCGCGGTGTTGCTAGGGCGAGCCATGCAACGAGCGAAGGCATAACGGCGATTATAAATTCGCGTCCATACTGTTCAGGCTTGGCTAATGCATTACCCCACCGAACGCCGCCAAGAAACGAAGCGATTAATGCAGCATAAGTAACGAGCACCATATGCAAAAGGCCGCTATTTAATCCTAACACATCTGGCGCAAATAAGAGGCATGCCGCACTACCGACAAAAGGAATAAGCCCTGCGGCTCCGAGTAAAAGAGCCGGTACCGGTATCGATTGGTCCAATGCTAGTGATTGATTATTCGTCATCAAAGAAAAACCTTTTTTATTTCTTCTGATTAAACCCGGCCAAACAGACGCGCGCCTAAAAATCCACATAAAAGAGCGGCACAAGCTGTTGATAGGCCATAGACGGTGCTGTTGCCACTCGCTTGAAGGGCAATCCAGTTTTCCCACGCTGGCAACGCTGAAAGCGAAACGTGTAAAGCTTGCGCTTTTTCGCCTACGTCCATAGAAGCGATGATAAGCCCTATAAGAAAGCGGCCTGCGACCATTAAGATCAAGACAGCAAGGGCAAGGCGAAAGGTCGCGCCACTAACGATACGGGCGGCAAGCGTACCAAGATGAGAGCCGAATACGCCACCCAAAATTAATGGTGCGGCGAGAACCACATCGATCGCGTGATTATAAACAGCATGCAGGATTGTTGCAGCAACCATCGTAACTAAAATCTGCACCTGCGAGGCAACAACGGCGGATCGTGTTGGGAGGCGAAAAAAATAAATAAGCGCAGGCACAAACATAAAGCCGCCACCAACACCAAGAACGGTGCCAATCGTTCCGATAATAATAGAAATGCCAATGAGAGGAGCGAGGCTTATGGATAGCCCTATATTCGGAAAATAATATTGAAAGCCTAATTGGGTAAGCCAGCGCTGTAACTTATTTTCTGCAGGAGCTTCGTCACGTGCGATGTGTTGTGTCCTAATAGAAGCTACACTTTCCTTCAGCATGAGCCCGCCAACAATGCCCAATAGAACAACATAAGAGACGCCGATAACAACATCGAGACGTCCTATTCGGCTCAGCATATTAAAGATAACAATACCAATGAGCGTTCCGGTAAGCGCGCCACCAATCAGGAAAGCAGATAATTGCGGATCGATCATCCGCTGACGTGCTGCAACCGTTGTGCTGAACGTGGCAGAAGCCACAAGCTGTGCCGAGCCTGTAGCGACCGCAATAGACGGAGGTACCCCTAGAAAGATGAGGATCGGTGTCATTAAAAAACCGCCGCCAACGCCGAAAAGGCCAGATACAAATCCGATTAACAATCCGACACACGCAACCGCGCCAAGGTTAATCCAAACACCGGCGATCGGAAGCAACAAGTCAAACATCATGAATACTCAATATGTACGAAACTGGATTCGTCCTGCCACCCAACTGCCTATCATCATCGCGATCACGAATAAAAATACTTTCCATTCACCGGTTCCAAGCGAGGCAATCGCCGGACCCGGGCAAAAGCCGGATAATCCCCAGCCAATGCCGAAAAGGGCGCTACCCAAGAGAAGGCGAAGGTCAATCGACTTGGAGTCATCAAGCATAATGACGCGGCCAAACAAGCTAAACTCTCTTTGTTTAGCGCCGCGAAAGGCAAGGAAAGAGATCACAACGGCACCGCCCATGACAAAAGCCAGTGATGGATCCCACATTCCAAGGAAATCAAGAAAGCCAATGACTTTGCTCGGGTTGGTCATACCGCCAAAAATGAGACCTGCACCAAAGAGGAGGCCAACAAGATATTCGCTGATCCGTCGAGTAAGATGGTTCATTTCTTATCCCCCAATTCCGGAATGGTGGATGACCCAAACGGTCAGCACGCCGGTGGCCATAAAGGTAAGTGTCGCCGTGATTGAACGGGGCGAAAGGCGAGCAATGCCGCAAACGCCATGCCCACTCGTGCAGCCTGACCCTAAATTGGTCCCGAAGCCGACGAGAAGTCCTGCAACAATTAATTGAAGAGGCGAACCATCAATTTCGATCTCTGGCATGAGACCGAAAAATCTGGCTCCGATTGGCGCCGAGATTAGGCCTAAAAAGAAGATCACCCGCCATCCAATATCGCCCTTTAAAGGTCGAATCAGACCACCCAAAATTCCGCTGACCCCCATTATCCGGCCGTGAAAGAGAATAAAAAGTGAGGCGGCTAAACCAATGAGCAAACCGCCAATGGTTGACCAAAGCGTTGTGAAATGGGCCCAATCAATCGTCATTGATTATCGATCCTCTGGCTAACTGTTCGATCTTGGTCGATCATCGATGCCAGAAATGCGGCATGCTCCGCAAGCAAAACCCGTTGGTCCAGCCCTTAGTCTAGGGATTGAAATTAAGCCGCAGCAAAAATGGATTTCCAGAATCGATTGGCCTTTAAGGCCTTGCCCAATGGTTCTCGCTGACGAACGGCGTTGGTTCCAGTTGGACTTTGCTCCGACGTGGGATGCGTTTGACTGAGCGCTACGGCTTGGGCATCAGCGAATGCGCGAGTAGCCGCGGCGCGGGCGGCAACCAAAATAGGACGGGGATCAATCGGTGCCGGATCGGGTGCGCTCTTAAGCGGCGCAGTTACGGACGCATCGGCTTCGGTCGGTTTAGGCTTCATAGACACAAGCAATTCTTCAATTCGGCCCATGCGTTCAGATAAGCGCTGAATGGCCGAATAGTTCACGGTTGTTGAAGCGTGCAGTTTCCGATTTTCTGCTTCGGCATTTTTCTTCAACAGCCGCGATGTTTCAAGAATTTCGAGAACGGCATGATCGAGGGGGCTCTCTGATATGGCGGTTTGTCGAGCCGCCAGCGAATCAATGGTGGCAGAAGGGGTTGGCACATCGGCGGTCACGTCATGCAAGGAAGCCAATTCCTTCTTAAGCCGATCAATAAAATGGCGAATGCCAGGGGCGTGATCGAGCTTAATATGACTTAAATGGCGTTCCTCGATGCTTTTTTCCAACGCCAAGATGGAAAAGCTTAAGCGAAAGGCCTTGTCGTTTGTCGGTGCATGGCCGTGAAGTTTCAGTATCCGCTCTTTAAGATCACCGATGGCCTCCATAACGCTTGGCGAGCTCGATAGAACACCCGTCACGTGTTTGCTGCCGCAAGGCAAGGTTTTGTCCTTACCCGCGCTAGACTTACTTATAGGTGACTTCCGTTTCGATACCATCCCCAACGTGAACCTTAATAAGCAAAACCTATTCAAATACCGCTCTTTTGTATTCGAATATTGATAAAACGCTGTAATATCCTCGAAAAATAAGATTAAATTTTGGGGCTGTCGTAGATAACGAAAGTTATCTAGGATGGCAATATGGGACTAAGACGTTGTAAATTAGGCAAGAAAGACCAGCTACGACTGCTGGAATTTT
>JAPJMW010000158.1 GCA_026461505.1 Beijerinckiaceae bacterium | reverse complement strand
GACGCAGGCTTTGAGATCGGTGCATTTGAAATGAAGCCTGATGGTACAATTCGCATTGAACAAGTTGTTCGCGACAAGGACGGCGCCGAGGTAAACGATACGTTCAAAAACCTAATTCGTAAGGAAGCAAAAAGGCCATGAAGGTTAAAGCGAAGCTCGATTATATTCAGGCGTTTAAAAATCGGTTTTCCGGTAAAATATATTACTATTACCGTCGCGCAGGTAAACGCATTCCGATTAAAGCTAAATATGGTTCTGCAGCATTTTTGAACGAAGTCGTCGAGATCGAAAAAGGCTTTGAAGACAACCAAGAGAATAATCGTGGAACACTTGGTTATTTGATTGCAGCGTATAAAAAAAGTCCAGATTATCTGAGCCTCAAGAAAGCTACATGTGTCAGCTATGAGCGTGCTTTTGAAGTACTTAAGCCCTTTAGTGAGGCTAAATTAAAAGACTTCAAGCGTTCGTCGATTATTGAGATGCGGGATCGCGTACTCCTGCCAAAATATCAAACGTGGATGGCTAATTATGCCATTTCCGTTTTGAGTATTATTTTCCGTTATGGACATGATCACGGATTAATGGAAAATAATCCTCTGCGGGAAAGAGTTCGCAAGATTCGGGTTAAAAATAAGGAACCTGCCAACAGACCCTGGACGGTCCATGAACGTCTAGTTGTCCTTGAAAATTCACCCTCCCATATTCGACTACCTATCGCTCTCGCGATGTGCACGGGCCTGAGAAAAGCCGACGTATTTTCTATTACGACCGCTGCTATTTCTACTGGGTATATTGCCGTTAAAACGTCTAAGCGGGGTGTCCCCATAAAACTACCAATCCATCCAATCTTAGCGGGTGCGCTTGCTGAACGTCCGAAAGTCGATAGCGTTCAAATTGCCGTTCGCTCTGATGGAAAACCATGGACGCCAGACGGGTTTGATACGGCATGGCATAAACTTAAAACGAAGCTCGAATTAGACGGAAAGATTGAGCGGGGACTTACGCTTCACGGCTTACGACACACGCTTGGGACACTCTTGAAAGAAGCCGGCGCAAACGATGGCGAAATTGCCGACGTGCTTGGGCAATCGACCGTTTCTATGGCTCGCCACTACAGCAAAGATGCGGGTATTTCAGAAAAGCTACAAGGTGTCGTGATGGGTCTTGAGCTTGTTACAAAACGGTCAAATTCCCAATCGTCATAATCCTAAGAATTTGGGGTTAAAAAGACCAAACCCTGAACAAAAGTGTCAAATCTATTTTTAAAAAGTGTCAAAATTTTTTGTCTGACCAAAGCTAAGTCATTGAAATATATGGTGCCCGGGGGCGGGATCGAACCACCGACACTGCGATTTTCAGTCGCATGCTCTACCAACTGAGCTACCCGGGCGCGTTCAGCGCCAAAACGCTGAACAGGCGGGCGTTATAGTGGGTAGGCGGGGTGCTGTCCAGCCATTGGGCAAGGTAATTTTCAAACTGACCAAATTTGCCTAAACCTCAGTCCCGAAACAGGAATTCACAGTCCGAGCGGCCGAAGTCGATATCATCCGCGGATTCCGCTGGCACCTTTCGTTTCAGCATATGTTGCGTATTTTCACCCTCGGCTAGATAAAGCGCCAGTTGGAGGCGCGCCCTGCGCCGCAGATTTTCGCGGCGTGCTTGGGCGGTTACGGCATCGGTTTCGACATTTACGCCATCATTATGAGGCCAATCCACCGACAGAGAACTGTGGCTTATCTGCATAAGGCTCATTCCAAACCTCCGAATCAGACACCGAATCGCTATTGGATAATGGATATTAACCTATGACAGCTTTGTGACCTTTATCGGGTCCGAAGGGCTTATTTGGTCCGGGAAATCCGATAGCGAGCCTATTTGCAGCATCAATCCGCTCATCAGACAAAACGATTTGGACGCTACCACTGGGCCGTGCTAGGAGCGCCCTTTATAAGGGGTGGGGTATGAACCGTGCCTTGCGGTGGGCCGTATCTATCGCAAGACTGACCAATTGATGCCTTCATCCCTCCCGTTTAGACATTTTCGAAAGCGTGACCTCATCATGAACGACCTTGCCGCCTACCGCTCCTCGCGCCTTTCCAATTCCTTCTTCTCGGCTTCGCTGGCCGATCGTGATCCCGAAATCGCCGAAGCTGTTCGTTTGGAACTGGGCCGCCAGCGGGATGAGATTGAGCTTATTGCCTCTGAAAACATCGTTTCCCGCGCTGTTTTGGAAGCACAAGGCTCCATCATGACCAATAAATATGCCGAGGGTTATCCTGGTAAGCGGTATTATGGCGGTTGCCAATTTGTCGATATTGCCGAAGAGTTGGCGATCAAGCGGGTATGCCAATTATTTGGCTGTAACTTTGCCAATGTGCAGCCCAATTCTGGCTCGCAGGCTAATCAGGCCGTGTTTTTGGCCCTGCTTCAGCCCGGCGATACGTTTATGGGGCTTGATCTTGCCGCCGGTGGACATCTAACCCACGGCGCTGCCCCGAATGTTTCCGGTAAATGGTTTAAGGTCGTTTCCTACGGTGTTGAGCCCGAAACGCAGACAATCAATATGGACAAGGTCGAGGCGTTGGCCTTGGAAACTAAGCCGAAACTGATCATCGCCGGTGGCTCGGGCTATGCCCGTCACTGGGATTTTGCTCGCTTCCGTGAAATCGCAGATAAAGTGGGTGCGTATTTCCTCGTTGATATGGCGCATTTTTCTGGTCTTGTGGCAGGCGGTTCGCATCCTTCGCCGTTTCCGCACGCGCATGTTGCAACGTCCACCACGCATAAGACATTGCGCGGTCCACGTGGCGGCATCATTCTTTCAAACGATGAGGCACTCGCTAAGAAATTCAACTCTGCCGTGTTCCCGGGCATGCAAGGCGGTCCGTTAATGCATGTTATCGCTGCCAAGGCCGTGGCCTTCGGTGAAGCGCTGACGCCGGAATTCAAATCCTACACGCGGGCGGTTGTTGAAAATGCCTCTGTGCTTGCTGACACTCTGATTAAGGGTGGATTTAAAATTGTAACGGGCGGTACCGATAACCATCTTATGTTGGTCGACCTTCGCCCGAAGAACATTACCGGCAAGGCATCGGAAGCTGCTCTTGGCCGCGCGCATATCACCTGCAACAAAAACGGTGTTCCGTTTGATCCTGAAAAGCCTACCATTACATCCGGTATTCGTCTTGGAACGCCTGCAGCAACGTCACGTGGATTTGGCGTTGAGGAATTCCGGGAGGTGGGCCGTTTGATTGTTGAGACCCTCGATGGTCTTTCAAAGAACGGTGACGCAGGTAATGCCGAGGTTGAAGCGTCGGTGAAGGATAGGGTCCACGCATTAACGAAGCGGTTCCCGATATACGGTTAAGCGAGGTAGCGGGTGCGGTGTCCTTATTGCGGTAGCGTTGAAAGCCAAGTGAAGGACTCCCGTCCGGGTGAGGACGGGGCCGTCATTCGCCGCCGCCGCGTATGCCCTGACTGTGGTGGGCGTTTTACGACGTTTGAGCGCGTGCAATTGCGTGACTTGACCGTTCTGAAACGCTCGGGCCGCCGCATTCCTTTTGATCGCGATAAGCTGATGCGCTCGGTCGATATTGCTTTGCGCAAGCGTCCGGTTGATCAGGAGCGGACTGAACGGATGGTCAATGGTATCGTTCGTCAATTGGAGAGTATGGGCGATGGTGAAGTCACCAGCGAAACCATCGGCGAATTAGTGATGGAGGGGCTTAAGGGCCTCGATGATGTTGCCTATGTCCGCTTTGCTAGTGTCTATCGAAATTTCCGTGAAGCAAAAGACTTCGGTGAATTGCTCGATGAACTGAACGCGGATGAAAGTGCGAGCGGAACGCCCTCCGAATGAACGCTGCGGCGATTGATCAATCCATGATGCGTCATGCTTTGACGCTGGCCCGGCGCGGGTTGGGGCGGACATGGCCTAATCCATCTGTTGGTGCGGTGATTTGGCGGATGGAAGGCGAGCAGCCAATCATTGTCGGGCGGGGCTTCACGCAGCCAGGCGGTAGACCTCACGCTGAAACCGAGGCCATAGCGATGGCAGGTGAAGCAGCTCGTGGGGCGTCAATGGCAGTGACGTTGGAGCCCTGTGCCCATCACGGCAAGACACCTCCTTGCGCTGAAGCGATTATCAAAGCTGGTATTATTCGGGTGATATCGGCGATAGCCGATCCGGACCCCCGCGTGGACGGAGGCGGGCTTGCGATTTTGCGCTCTGCCGGAATTGAAGTTGTAACAGGCGTATTGGCCGATGAAGCGCGGGCGGTTAATTTAGGCTTTATCCATAAGGTTAATGATCAGCGACCTTTGATAACATTGAAATTAGCCCAGACCGCGGATGGTTATGCCGGGGTTACAGGTCGGCAACTCATGGTGTCATCCGCAAGCTCAAAGCAGCGTGTTCATTTAGCCAGAGCTAATCACGATGCGATCATGGTCGGCGTTGGAACCGTCTTGGCAGATAATCCGGATTTAACATGCCGACTACCGGGCATGATGCAATTTTCGCCTATTCGGATTGTTATTGATACGCATCTCTCGACGCCGATTAACAGTCGCCTTGTAGAGACTTGCGGTACTGTTCCAACGTGGATTTTGATCGGGCCAAACGTATCTGAGAACTCGGTTGAAGTCATGCAGGAAAAAGGCGTTATTATTGAGCGCGTTGCGTCTAATGCAAATGGCCATCTTGATATGCGAGATGCGATGCGCGTTCTCGCAAAGCGAGGTGTGACACGCATCTTAAGCGAGGGTGGACCGCTATTGGCTGAAGCTCTTGTTGACGCGGATTTGGTTGATACGATTGAGATTTATACAAGCCCAGACCGCCTTGGTCGCGAGGGTGTTTTAGCAGTGCGTCCCGGCTTGCGCGCTCGGATCGAGAATAAGCACCTTTTTGATGGTGCGGAGCCTGTTGCAATAGGCCGTGACAGGCTTGTTCACTATTCAAGGATAAAGTGATGTTCACGGGAATTGTAACCGATATTGGTGTTGTCGAGAGTGTGAAAGATCACGGCAGTGCTTTGAGGCGTATTCGGATTAATGCTTCATATGACGCCGCGGGTATCGCTTTGGGCGCATCGATTGCATGCGCTGGTCCGTGCTTAACGGTTGTCGCGGTCGGCGCCCGGCTTGAGGGTGGGTGCTGGTTCGAGATTGATGCCGCCGCCGAAACCTTGGCCCGCACCAATGTGGGGGAGTGGAAGGTCGGTACCCGGCTTAATCTGGAACGTGCCTTGAAAATTGGGGATGAGCTCGGCGGTCATTTGGTCTCGGGCCATGTCGACGGCGTGGCTGAGGTGATCGCGCGTGATGACATTACCTATAAATCGGGTTCGTCCTGGGGTGCTACGGCCAAGTTTACCATTCGAGTACCGCGTGAACTGGCTAAATATGTCGTTGAAAAAGGCTCGGTTGCGTTAGATGGCACATCTTTGACCATTAATTCGGTCGAACGGGATATTTTGACCGTGCTGCTCATCCCCCATACGCTCGAAGTAACGACATGGGGTGCCGTGAAAGCAGGAGCGCGGCTTCATATTGAGGTCGATCAGATGGCGCGTTATGCCGCGCGGCTTGCGGAAGCGCGCGCTGAGGGCTACTGAGACGCTCGAATTCAACGCAAGGAAGTTCATCCATGGCCGGATCCCGTCAAGCCGCAGTCAGTGTCGAGCCTATTGAGGACGCACGTGTTCTCATTGTGGAAGCGCGCTTTTATAATGATTTGGCTGACCAATTGCTGGAAGGCGCTATTGAAGCCATCAAAGCTGTCGGCGCCGATTGTACGGTGGTGACGGTCCCGGGTGCCCTCGAAATTCCATCGACCATTACCATCATGCTTGAAGCCGCATCGGCTCATGGCAAGCCTTATGATGCTGTTGTGGCGCTCGGAACCGTCATCCGTGGCGATACTGGACATTACGACATTGTTGCCGGTGAAAGCTCACGCGCGCTTATGGACCTTTCAGTTGCCTATGGCATGCCGCTTGGCAATGGTATCTTGACCGTTGAAAATGAAATGCAAGCTTGGGCGCGTGCGCGTGTCAACGAAATGAACAAAGGCGGTGGGGCGGCTGAGGCGGCCTTAGCTGTGCTGCGAATAAAGCGCGCAGCGATTGCCGGGGTAATCTGAATGTCGCGTGGTGAATTAAGATCGTCCGCGCGTCTGGGTGCTGTGCAAGCGCTTTACCAGATGGAAATCGCCGGAAAGGATCTCGGCGATGTGATTGCCGAATTCCAAGCCCACTGGCTCGGCCAGACCGTTGACGATATCGAAATGAAGCCAGCGGAAGCCGCCTTTTTTACAAGTTTGGTCGAAGGCGTGGTGCGTGATCAGCGCGCCATCGATCAAAGCATAAATGCGTCACTGGTTGAAGGATGGCCGCTCACCCGTATTGAAGCGGTTCTTCGTGCTATTTTGCGTTCAGGCTGCTTTGAATTGCTCCGTCGCAAAGACGTTCCTGCAAAAGTTGTTATTCGTGAGTATGGTGATATCGCAAGAGCCTTTTATGAGGGCGAAGAGGTTGGTATGGTAAGCGCGGTTCTGGATCGCTTGGCCCATCAGCTACGTCCGGGAGATTTTTGAGTTTTTTGTTTGTGGTTGAGTAACAGCTGCGTCTCGGTCGAGTTTTTATGTCCCGCTGGCCCATCGAGAAGGACGTTATGGCGGCAAATGAAAACCGGCCCGGTGAAGATACGCTGATCGAACGGTATTTCGCGCCGCTTGCCGGACCAGGTGGGCTTAAACTTCGCGATGATGCAGCTCTAATTGTACCGCCTGACGGCTGCGATTTGGTAACTACCGTCGATATGGTTGTATCCGGCGTACATTTCTTTGCCGATGATCCTCCTGATGCGATTGCGGAAAAAGCGCTCGGCGTAAATTTGTCCGATCTTGCTGCCAAGGGTGCGGATCCCATCGGCTTTTTATTGGCGATTGCTCTTCCTTCAGATTGGACGGAAGATTGGCTCGCCCAATTTGCGCAAGGTTTAGGTGCAGCAGCAGCGCGTGGTCGATGTGCTTTGCTTGGTGGCGACACAACCCGGGCTTCAGGTCCTCTCGTCATCTCGGTAACGGCCTTTGGTAGCGTTCCGAAAGGTAGGATGGTGCCGCGCACGGGTTCCAAGCCCGGCGATCTGATTGCCGTAACGGGTACCATTGGTGACGCAGCTCTAGGTTTAAAAATTCGTGGTACGCCAGAAGCGGAATGGGTCGCCGAACTAAGCGAGACGAATTACTCGTATTTATTAGATCGATATCTTCGTCCAAAGCCACGAAACACACTTGTTGCAGGTCTTCGCGCATATGCAAATTCCGCTATGGATGTTTCTGACGGGTTGATCGGCGATATCGCCAAAATGTTGCGCGCGTCGGATGTCTCTGGAATTTTAAATATCGAGAAAGTCCCTTTATCATCGAGTGCCCAGCATGCGATTTCGATGCATCCTGCTTTGCTGACCGAAGCGGTGACGGGCGGCGATGACTATGAAATCTTGTTTACGTTGCCGCCAGACAGGCTTGAAGCGATGCAAATGGCTTCACGTGCAGTAAATATTCCAATCACCATTATTGGTGAGGTCAAACTCGGAAATGCGCCATTGTCTGTTACCCACAAAGGTGAGATATTTCTGACCCGTTCCGGCTCCTATAGCCATTTTTGATTGAGGCCTGCTGATAATGCCGGATGTGATGTTAGGTGCCGGCGATCGGCTTGCGCAACGTAATGCCTTCTTTCTGGCAACGGCCACGGCTTTAGCGGGTGCCAATTCAACGGTTATTTTTGCGACGGGAGCGATTGTTGGCGCAGGTATTGCGCCTAGTCCTGCCTTAGCGACATTACCCATTTCGATCTTTGTTGTCGGTATGGCAATGGCGACCTTGCCGATCGGTTGGATCGCACGTCGATTTGGACGTCGCACCGCCTTTATGGTCGGCGCGTCAGCAGGGATCATCACCGGTATTTTAGCCTGCCTTGCAGTGATATGGGCGATCTTCCCGCTGTTTTGTTTTGCGACTTTTTTTGGTGGGTTTTATCAAGCTGCTTCGCAGTCTTATCGTTTTGCTGCAGCGGATACGGCGAGTGAAGCCTTTCGTCCCAAGGCGATCGCTTGGGTGTTAATTGGCGGCATTTTTGCCGGCGTGATCGGTCCGCAACTTGTAACGCACACGATGAATATGTGGCCGCCTTATTTGTTTGCTGCCAGCTATCTCTTTCAATCAGCGTTGGCATTGCTATCAATTTTTGTTCTTTGGCAGGTTAAAGCGCCTCCGCCACTCCCGGCTAATACGCCTGACGCGCGTCCATTTTCTGAGATCATTAGACAACCGCGTTTTATCGCAGCTGTGATTTGCGGCATCATTAGCTATGGGCTGATGAATTTTTTGATGACCTCAGCTCCGCTTGCGATGAAGCTTTGCGGCCATGATGTGACGGATTCCAATCTCGCGATCGAATTTCACGTGATCGCGATGTATGCGCCTAGCTTTTTTACAGGTTCGCTGATTGCGCGGTTTGGCTCAGCGCGGGTCATCCTTGCCGGGATGGCTTTGATTGTTCTAGCAGCTGTGGTCGGCCTTCTTGGCACAACGGTACCCCATTTTTGGGTTAATATGATTCTCTTGGGCCTTGGCTGGAATCTAGGCTTTATTGGTGCATCGGCGCTGGTAACCGAGACCCATCGCCCCTCTGAGCGGACCAAAGTTCAGTCTTTCAACGATTTTCTTGTCTTTGGTACCATGGTGATCGGATCCTTCTCATCCGGGCGTATTTTGATGGATTTTGGCTGGATCACCGTCAATATGGTCGTTTTTCCGTTGGTTTTGGCTGGATTTGCCGCTCTTTTCGTGTTTGGCAGGGCACAGCAAGCCCGTACCGCTTAACCTGAGGTTCTAAAGTCGGATTTGCCAGACGCGCGCAATTTTGGCAAAGACATGGCCGGAACAGGGCAGAAGTCGGCAACGACCAGTAAAAAAGATAAAATCTGGCGCGTCGAACGCTCGATGACCAAAGAAAACAGAGGATTGGAACAGCATCATGACAATGGGCTTAATTATCTTGGGTGGGCTGCTTGCGCTCGCTTATGGAATTTGGGCGATCGCCGACGTTAATAGTCGCGACGCTGGCAATGCGCGCATGCAGGAAATCGCTGCCGCTATCGCGGAAGGGGCGCAGGCTTATTTGAAGCGCCAGTACACGACGATTGCAATCGTCGGTGTCGTTTTGTTTATCGGCATTCTATTTCTTCTCGGCCTCAAGGTCGCCATTGGCTTCTTGATTGGTGCGGTGCTCTCGGGCGCGGCTGGCTTTATCGGCATGAACGTTTCGGTTCGCGCCAATGTGCGCACGGCGCAAGCCTCTTCCCAATCTTTGGCCGCAGGCCTAGACGTTGCTTTTAAGGCTGGCGCTGTAACGGGCATGCTCGTTGCTGGTTTGGCTTTGCTAGGCGTTGCCGTTTATTATTGGGTTCTTACGGGTCCAATGGGTCTTGCTCCATCCGATCGTGAAGTTGTCGATGCGCTCGTTGCCTTAGGCTTCGGTGCTTCGTTGATTTCGATCTTTGCTCGTCTTGGCGGCGGTATCTTCACGAAGGGTGCCGACGTTGGCGCCGATCTCGTTGGTAAGGTTGAAGCCGGCATTCCGGAAGATGATCCCCGCAACCCAGCTACCATTGCCGATAACGTCGGTGATAACGTAGGCGATTGCGCCGGTATGGCCGCTGACTTGTTCGAGACCTATGCTGTGACTGTCGTTGCGACGATGGTTCTTGCGTCGATCTTCTTCGCAGGTCAGAGCGTACTCGCTTCGGCTATGATCTATCCGCTCGCCATTTGTGCAACCTGCATTGTGACGTCGATCGTCGGCACTTTCTTTGTAAAGCTTGGTGCAGATAACTCGATCATGGGTGCGCTGTATAAAGGTCTTTGGGCAACGTCCTTGCTGTCGATCATCGGACTTGGTGGTGCAACGAGCTTGACGATTGGTTGGGGAAAGATCGGCGAAGTTGCAGGTCATACGATAACCGGTTGGAACCTGTTCTTCTGCGGCCTTGTAGGTTTGGCCGTTACAGGCCTTATCGTTTGGATAACGGAATACTACACGGGCACAGGTAAGCGTCCTGTTGTTTCGATCGCGCAGGCGTCCGTTACGGGCCACGGAACGAACGTGATTCAGGGCTTAGCTGTATCGCTTGAATCAACGGCACTTCCAGCAATGGTTATTGTTGGTGGCATCATTGCAACCTATCAGCTTGCTGGTCTTTTCGGTACCGCCATCGCGGTTACGACGATGCTTGGTCTTGCTGGTATGATCGTGGCACTTGATGCGTTTGGTCCAGTTACCGATAACGCTGGTGGTATTGCTGAAATGGCCGGACTTCCAAAAGAAGTTCGTCACGTGACAGACGCGCTTGATGCGGTTGGTAACACGACAAAGGCAGTGACCAAGGGCTATGCGATCGGTTCCGCAGGTCTTGGTGCGCTTGTGCTCTTCGCAGCTTACACGAATGACATTGCGGCTTTCACGAAGGCTGGAGTGCCATACTTCAAGGATATCGGCGCGGTCTCGTTTGACCTTGCCAATCCTTACGTTGTTGCGGGCCTGATTTTCGGTGGTCTTATCCCATATCTCTTCGGTGGTATTGCGATGACGGCCGTTGGTCGTGCAGCTGGTTCGGTTGTTGAGGAAGTTCGTCGCCAATTCCGCGAGCATCCTGGCATCATGGCCGGTACTGAAAAGCCAAATTATGCGCGTGCGGTTGACCTCTTAACAAAGGCTGCCATTGCGGAAATGATCGTTCCGTCACTATTGCCGGTTCTTGCTCCGCTTGTTGCTTATTTCGGTGTCTATTGGATCTCGGGTTCGAAGGCTTCGGGCTTTGCAGCCTTGGGCGCGTCGCTTCTCGGCGTGATCGTAAATGGTCTCTTCGTCGCTATCTCCATGACATCGGGTGGCGGTGCATGGGATAACGCGAAAAAGAGCTTTGAAGACGGCTTTGTTGACAAGGATGGCGTCAAGCATCTCAAGGGTTCGGATGCGCATAAGGCATCGGTGACGGGTGATACTGTCGGCGACCCCTACAAAGATACGGCGGGTCCTGCCGTTAATCCTGCGATTAAGATCACGAACATCGTGGCCTTGCTCCTGATCGCGATCCTCGCCCATATGGCGTAAGGCAAAGCGAGCATTCTTATGAAAAAGAAAACCCCCCGGAAGTGGATACTTCCGGGGGGTTTTATTTGGCCTAAAATGAGAGGACGTTTAGGTTGATCCGACCATCCGTAACATTTGCCGAACGATGGAAAGGTCCTTGCCACCGGATGGTGTCGTGTTGGAATTAAAATCAAACAGCAGGCCATCTTTTTGACCGTAATTGGCGATGCGTTCGACCTTTAGCGCCTTCGTAAAGACAACGGTCAGCACACGCTGATCAGTAATCGTGGGCGTGTCGTACATGAAGGTACGATTGGTATTCTGGCTAATATAATACCAGCTCTGGTTTCCCACCGTTGAAACCGTTGATGGGGTACCTAGAATTTTGAGCACTTGCTCAGCGCTCATTCCGGGCTTGATTTCAGCGACTGCCTTATCGTCGATAAGATACCCTTGCACTTGGGGACCAGCAGTCGTGCAGGCGGCTAGTGGAGCGATAAGCGCGGCACCCAGAGCAATTGCGCTCAAACGTGAAAGGATCGCCTTGCGGCAGGTCTGGTAGAGAAAAGTCCGTTCGGCCATGGTGTTGTCCGCTTTCGGAAAGGTTAATCGGTTGCGGTGAATTTCACTTGCACTTCACCTTCCTTATGACGTACCCCGCATCTTAAGCAAGAGTTCTCTAGCCTGCTTGGCTTTTGAAGACGCAGAAACCCTTATTATGAGGTTATAATGGCTTTTTTTGGCCTATTTGGGCGACGTCGGAAAAACCGCGACGTGATCGAACGGCTCTACAAGGCCGTCGTCGAGCAATCACGCTCGGTGACTTTTTATCAAACGATCGGCGTGCCCGATACGCTTGAGGGTCGATTTGAATTGCTGACCCTTCACATGACCCTAATTTCCCGTCGGCTGAAGGCTCTGCCATCTCCGGGCCCCGATATGTCTCAGGATTTGGTTGATCTGACCTTCGCGCAATTTGAGACGGCCCTTCGTGAAATTGGCGTCGGTGATATTTCCATTCCTAAGCGGATGAAAGTGATGGCAAGCGCCTATTTAGGCCGCGCTAGTGCCTATGATGAGGCCCTTCGGAAGAACGAGGCCGGATTATTGGCTGAGGCATTAGCTCGCAATCTCTTCGGTAATGCGGAGAAACCGTCAAACGCCGTTGAAAAAGTGACCAATTACGTTATTCAATCATCACAAGCGCTCGAAAATGCCGTTATCGGGGATTTTTATTCTGCGAAACTGCCATTTTTTGCTGTGATTGACGAAGATTAGGACC
Organism: Beijerinckiaceae bacterium; assembly: GCA_026461505.1. Taxonomy (GTDB): domain Bacteria; phylum Pseudomonadota; class Alphaproteobacteria; order Rhizobiales; family Beijerinckiaceae; genus CAIUPE01. The sequence continues at coordinate 1,856 of JAPJMW010000158.1, read as the reverse complement.
AAGATTCATGACTGAAGTCGAACCTTTTCCGCTTATTCGTCCGGTTGAAGTCGCCTCCATCCGCTCTGACGGGTTAGCATTGCATGTCGAGGCAGATGAAGGCGAACGGGCCGAGCTGGCTAAGCTTTTCGGAATTCCCGCGATAGCCCAAATTGAGGCGGATTTTTCGTTAACGAAAAAAGGCCCTCGTGCGCGGGTTACAGGCGAAATATGGGGTCGTTTTACCCAAACCTGCGTTTTAACGCTTGAGCCGTTTGATTCTGATTTTCGTGAAACGGTCGATCTGCCCTTTGATGAGGATCCCGCTAAAGCCTTAGAGTTGCGTCCGGAAGAAGAGGCCCCGGATCCGATTGTAAATGGCATTATTGATCTTGGTGCAATTGCTGCGGAATTTACCGCGCTTGCCCTTGATCCGTATCCGAGAAAGCCGGGCGCTGTTTTTGAATTTAAAGACAAAAATGATGTCGAAATCGTCAAGCCATCGGCTTTCGGTGCTTTGGCAACCCTCAAAAAGCAAGATTGAGCATTCAGCGCTTTTTTTGTCATAATTTGAAAAAAGGTTGGCCGAAGCGTTTGGTGCCGCTAATGTCTTCCTATGTTCGTCGTTATGCGGGTTAGCTTAAACGATGACGGAAACGACTGACTTGATGGAAACGGTAACGCGATAAATGACCACGGAACGGGTACGAATTGCCCTCGATGCGATGGGCGGCGATCACGGTCCGGAAGTCATTATTCCGGGTGCGGCGCTGACGCTTGAACGACACCCCGAAGTGACCTTTCTGATGGTCGGCGATGAGGCGAAGTGCCGACCTCTCTTGGCAGCTTACCCAAAACTGGACTCCGTTACCGAATTCCGAGCATGCGATATTTTTATTGCTATGGACGAGAAGCCAGGTCAGGCGCTTCGGCGCGGCCGTGGTAAGTCTTCCATGTGGCTGGCCATCCAAGCTGTCAAAGACGACGAAGCCGATGTGGCAGTCTCAGCGGGCAATACGGGTGCCCTTATGGCTATGGCGACCTTCTGCCTGCGCACCATGACCGGCATTAATCGGCCGGCTATTGCGGTGATTTGGCCGACTTTGCGGGGCGAAAGCATTGTCTTGGATGTTGGTGCAACAATTGGCGCCGATGCCCGTCATTTGGTGAACATGTCGCTCATGGGCGCCGCTATGGCGAGCATTCTATTTGATATTGAACGCCCGACCGTCGGCTTGCTTAATGTCGGAACCGAAGATGTTAAGGGCCTTGATGAGATTAAGCTCGCAGGCACAATTTTAAAAGAAAACGCGATTCCGACCCTTGAATATGCTGGATTTGTTGAAGGCGACGATATTGGCCAAGGTACGGTTGATGTTGTGGTAACCGAAGGGTTTACGGGGAATATCGCCCTCAAGACAGCTGAAGGGACGGCTCGGCAAATCGCTTCTTATCTGAAACAGGCGATGAGTAGCTCGTTGATGAGCAAAATCGGGTATTTATTTGCGCGCTCCGCCTTTGCCGCCCTTAAAGATCGCATGGATCCTCGTAAGGTGAACGGTGGTGTTTTTCTTGGGCTTGATGGCGTGGTCATAAAAAGCCATGGCGGAACGGATGCTACGGGGTTTGCTGCAGCCATCGATGTTGGCTACGATATGGTCAAATATCGTCTATTGGATCGGATTAGATCCGCTGTTGGTGACGAAATCAAGATAAGCGAATTGTCGGTTAAGTCCGATGATCGCGGTGTGTCGGAAGAGGGGATTTAATCGTGACTACACGCTCCGTTGTTATCGGATCGGGCCATTATCTTCCGGAAAAATGTCTGACCAATGCGGACATGACCCGTTTAGTCGATACTTCTGATGAATGGATCG
>JAPJMW010000157.1 GCA_026461505.1 Beijerinckiaceae bacterium | reverse complement strand
GGCCTGCGCATCGCCCTGCTACGAGGGTTAAAGGACCACGCCGAACGTATCGGCCAAGCCAAGCGGGCGGCCAATATCACCACCGACGACGTAATGGTGACCTGCGCCGCGATGCTCTCCGTCTTTATCCGCGAACCAGAGTTCCAAGGCCAGACCAAAGACAAACTCGCCACAACAGAAGCCTCGCGCATTGTCGAAACCGCGATCCGTGACGCGTTCGATCATTGGCTAGCTGCCTCGCCAAGCCAAGCGCTTAAACTACTCGATTGGGTTGTGGATCGCGCCGATGAGCGGTTGCGTCGCCGCGCGGACAAGGAAATTGCCCGCAAAACCGCCGTGCGCAAGCTGCGTCTGCCCGGCAAATTGGCCGATTGTTCGAATTCAGGCGCTGCAGGCTCCGAGCTCTTCATCGTGGAAGGCGATTCCGCTGGTGGATCGGCCAAGCAGGCGCGCAATCGCACCAATCAGGCGATTTTGCCCCTTCGCGGTAAAATCTTAAACGTCGCCAATGCGACGCGCGACAAACTCGCCGCCAACCAACAATTGCAGGATCTCTTGCAGGCGCTTGGCTGCGGAACGGGCAACAATTATCGCGATGATGACCTGCGCTATGAGAAAATCATCATCATGACGGATGCCGATGTCGACGGCGCGCATATCGCATCCTTGTTGATCACCTATTTTTATCGGCAAATGCCGAAGCTGATCGATAATGGTCATCTCTATCTGGCCGTTCCGCCGCTTTATCGTCTAACCCATGGCGGAAAAACCGTCTATGGCCGCGACGATGCGCATAAAGACGAGTTGTTAAAAACGGTCTTCAAAGGCAAGAGCAATGTCGAAATTGGCCGCTTTAAAGGCTTGGGCGAAATGATGCCGGCTCAGCTTAAAGACACAACGATGGATCCCAAGCGCCGCATGTTGCTCAAGGTTTCGGTTCCGCAAGATGGCCGCGTGGCCGCCGACGATTCGGTTGAACAGCTTATGGGTAATAAGCCTGAAGCGCGTTTCGCCTTTATCCAAGAGCGTGCGGCATTTGCAACAGATCTTGTTGATTTATAATAGCTTATAAAATCTTTCTCATCTTAAATATCAATAACATGAAGGACACTTCAAAGCGATCCCGCGCCCTAGACTTTCATTACAGCGGTGAAGTCGCTATGGAAGAGTGGAAGCGATATATCAGATCGCCTGTTTCGTCGGGAGAGCCTTGGTTTTACCATGAAAGCCGTGCACGTCCTTAATGGTCCTAATCTAAACCTGCTCGGTACGCGGGAGCCTGCCACCTATGGCACGGCGACGCTGGCTGATATCGAGGCGAGTTTGCAGACCAAAGCGAAAGTAGCAGGCGTTGCTCTTACCTTCCGCCAATCCAATCACGAGGGAGATCTTGTCGATTGGATTCAAGAGGCTGGCAAAGCCGGTGCTGGCGTTTTGTTAAATGCCGGAGCTTTTACCCACACATCAATAGCGTTGCATGATGCAATCAAAGGTTCCGGCGCAATTGTCGTTGAACTCCATCTTTCAAATGTGTTCGCTCGCGAGCCATTTCGTCATCACTCAACCCTTTCGGCGGTTGCCAAAGGGGTTATCTGTGGATTTGGTGCAGCGAGCTATATGCTTGCGTTCGACGCCATTCTGCCCCATTTGCCCTAAATACGCCGACGATACGGAGATATGAATGCCTGCCAATGATCGGAAACCAAGCTCGAAAGCTGCTCCAGCTACGGATGCCATCGATACCGGACTGATTGCCGACCTAGCCAAGCTTTTGAACAAGTCCGACCTCAGCGAGATCGAAGTTCAGAAGGGCGATTTGCGGATTAGATTAGCTCGCACTTTGATGGCAGCACCCGTTGCTCATGCTGTTCACATGCCAGCCCCGGTCGCTTCCGCCGTCGCTCCACCAACGGCTACTTCATCCTCACCGATGCCAGGCCCGGGTACAGGCAAAATTGACGCATCTCACCCAGGCGCTGTGGCCTCCCCAATGGTAGGAACGGCTTATCGTCGTCCATCACCGGATGCCAAGGCGTTCGTTGAAGTTGGCTCGACGGTTAAAGCGGGCGAAAAAATTCTTCTGATTGAAGCCATGAAAACATTCAATGAGATCGTTGCACCGCGCGCCGGAACAGTAACGGCCGTTCTCGTCGAGGATGGTCAGCCGGTCGAATTTGGCGAAGCTCTGATCGTCATTGAATAACAG
>JAPJMW010000156.1 GCA_026461505.1 Beijerinckiaceae bacterium | reverse complement strand
ATCGATCGTCAGGCCTTGACCGGACAACCGCCAATACGCTTTCCGGCAATTATCTCGCAGCCCTTGTCGCTGGCTTGTCCTCCGACACGTCAGCAGCCGCGCAATTTTACGCGGAATCGCTCAAATTCGATCCCCATAGCGCCGACCTCGCCGAACGCGCTTTCGTTACCATGCTTGCCGAAGGCAATATGGCGGAAGCGGTTCGCATGGCGCAAACCGTCAACCGGAAAAACCCCAATAACGGGATTGTGCAGCTGATTATGGCGGTCGGTGCTATCCGTGACGGCCAATTCAACACCGCCAGATCGACGCTCAAGCACAATGGCAGCAAACAAAATAACGATTTGACAGCCTCCCTCTTGACCGCTTGGTCATGGGCAGGCGCGGGTAATGCCAAAAAGGCAATCGAAACCATCGAGAAAATGCCCGATGATCCGGCTACGCGTCCGTTTCGCAATCTGCATGCGGGACTGATTGCCAAAATGGCTGGTAACACCGACGAAGCATTGATCCTCATAAAATCAGCCTATGAAAGCGATCGTAATTCGGTCGTAACGGCTGATATCTATGCACGCAGCCTTTTCACGCTCGGTAAAGCGGATGAGGCCAAATCGGTTTATCAGGAAATCGCCAAAGTTTTGCCGCGTCACCCGCTGATCCGCGACGCGCTTGATCGGCTTGAAAGCGGCAAGCCGCTTGATGATCGCATCAAGAATGAAAAACAGGGTGCGGCCGAAGTTCTGTTTGGCTTAGGCAGTGCCGTCACGCGCGATGGCGATGAACTCTCATCACTCATTTACCTTCGTCTGGCGACATGGCTGCAACCCGACCACGCCTCCGGCAATGTTGCTATTGCTGAAACCTATGAACGCATGAAACAGTTGGACTCAGCTGTAACGTCTTATGAAAAAGTCCAAAGCGATTCACCGTTGCGCATCTCGGCCGATATTCAACGCGCGCTGGATCTCGAACAACTTGGCCGCTCGGATGAGGCCATCGCGTTGCTTAAACAAACCAATGCGCGGCTTGTCGATCACACCGAGCCATTAATTGCATTGGGCAATATTTATCGCTCTAAAAAAGCCTTCGCTGAAGCCGCTGAAGCCTATTCGGGTGCGCTCAAAGCGATCGGTACGCCCAATCAGGGCCATTGGAGCATCTATTATTCGCGCGGCATCGCCTATGAACGCTTGAAGCGTTGGCCGGATGCCGAAGCTGATTTCCGCAAAGCGCTGGAGCTATCGCCAGAACAGCCTTTGGTTTTGAACTATCTCGGCTATTCGTGGATCGAACAAAACAGCAATCTCGATGAAGCCTTTCGCATGCTGCGTCGCGCGGTCGAACAACGGCCTGCCGATGGCTATATTGTCGATAGTTTAGGTTGGGCTTTCTATCGTTTAGGCCAATACGACAATGCGCTTCAATTGATGGAAAAGGCTGTGCAGCTTAAAGCAGCCGATCCAACGGTGAATGATCATTTGGGTGACGTCTATTGGCGTTTGGGCCGCAAATTAGAAGCAAAGTTCCAATGGAATCACGCGCGTGATTTGGGCGCTGAGCCGGAAGACATGACCAAGATTCTCGACAAGATTGCAAATGGTCTACCCGATGAGCCAATGGCATCGGGTGGCGCGAGCAATGGTGGCTAAACGCCCATGGCGTGGACCGGACAAACGCGGGCGCGCGCCAAAATCAATTTAACCTTGCACATCACGCGTCGACGCGATGATGGCTATCACGATCTCGAAAGCCTTGTTGCCTTTGCAAGGCTTGGCGACGAGCTGCAGCTTGTTGAAGGCAAGCATCTCTCGCTCGCCATTACAGGGCCGGAAGCGGCTCATCTCGGTGACCCGTCCGACAACCACATCATCAAAGCGGTGACAGCGCTGGCCGCCCTCAAACCGGGCCTTAAGCTTGGCGCTTTTCGCTTGATCAAGCGATTGCCGATTGCATCCGGCATGGGCGGCGGTTCGGCCGATGCGGCGGCGGCCTTAAGGCTTGTCGCCCGCCTCAATCATCTCGCGCCCAATGATCCCGCGCTCCTTCAAGCGGCGATCCAAACAGGGGCCGATGTACCCGTCTGTCTGGCGAGCCAAGCGCGCATGATGCGCGGCATTGGTGAAGAGCTTGGTGCGCCCCTTACCCTGCCGCGCCTCTTCGCAGTGCTGGTCAACCCACGGCAGGGCTCCTCCACGCCTGCGGTCTTCAAGGAAATCGGCCTCAAGACGGGCGAGCCACATCAGGGCGAACTGCATCCGATCATCACCTCTGATCTAACGCGCCCGGCCCTCCTGCAAGCCCTCCAACAGGGCCGCAACGACATGCAAACGGCAGCCACCGTGCTTTTACCCTTGATTGCCGAGGTTGAAGCGGCCCTCGCAGCCATGCCCGATTGTCGCTTTGCCCGCATGTCCGGCTCGGGCGCCACGTTTTTTGGCGTGTTTGATACCTGCCGAGCCGCTGCTTATGCCGCAAAGCATTTATCGCGCTTGCATCCTGAATGGTGGGTGAAACCAACCATCATTGAATAGCCGAGCGCTTGACCATCCGGCCTTAAGCGAGCTTGACCGATAAGGCCCCCTTCCATACGGTGCAGCGCAACAAATCCAATCGAATTGAAGCGGTCCTTCCGATGTCTAACACACCCCCCGATGCCATGAACCCACAGCGCTCCTTCCAAGCGCTGATCCTGACTCTCCATCGCTTCTGGGCGGAACAAGGCTGCGTGATCTTGCAGCCGTATGACATGGAAGTGGGCGCGGGCACCTTCCACCCCGCAACAACCTTGCGCGCGCTTGGCCCCAAACATTGGAAAGCCGCCTATGTGCAGCCCTCGCGCCGCCCGAAAGATGGTCGTTACGGCGAAAACCCCAACCGGCTGCAGCATTATTACCAATATCAGGTGATCATGAAGCCCTCGCCCGCCAATCTTCAGGATCTCTATCTCCGCTCGCTCTACGCGATCGGCATCGATCCCGAACTCCACGATATCCGCTTTGTCGAAGACGATTGGGAAAGCCCAACACTCGGCGCATGGGGTCTTGGCTGGGAATGCTGGTGCGATGGTATGGAAGTCAGCCAATTCACTTACTTCCAACAAGTCGCAGGCGTTGAATGTTCCCCCGTTGCTGGCGAACTGACCTATGGCCTCGAACGCTTGGCGATGTATGTGCAAGGCGTCGAGAACGTCTACGATCTCAATTTCAACGGCCTCGATGGCGATGAGAAAATCTCCTATGGCGATGTCTTCTTGCAAGCCGAGCAAGAATATTCGCGCCACAATTTCGAAGCGGCGAATACCGAAAAACTCGCACAGCATTTCAAAGATGCGGAAGCCGAATGCAAAGCGCTTCTCGATTTCGGCAATAAAGGCGAAGGCCGCCATCAGATGGCCTTGCCCGCTTATGATCAATGCATCAAAGCGAGCCATCTTTTCAATCTGCTCGATGCACGCGGCGTGATCTCGGTCACTGAGCGGCAAAGCTATATTTTCCGGGTGCGTGAACTCGCTAAAGCCTGCGGCGAAGCCTGGCTTCGTACCGAAGGTGGCGGGGCATAATTCGTCTTATTCATATTCACAAAGGAACATCCTCATGACCGCTCCACACATTGCTGGCAAAGCACCTCTCCCCGTCGACGTTAAATCCGGCGAAACCTATTATTGGTGCGCGTGCGGCCAATCGAAGAACCAACCCTTCTGCGATGGCTCCCACAAAGGCACCGAATTTACGCCGCTTGCATGGACGGCCGATGCCGATAAAAAAGCGTTTTTCTGCGCCTGCAAACACACCAAGAATAGCCCACTCTGTGATGGCTCGCATAAAGCGGTCTAATCGGATCGTTTACGACTACATTAAACCGAGACACGTCTAATGCCCGATCTTCTGCTTGAACTCTTCTCCGAAGAAATTCCCGCCCGCATGCAACGTCGTGCAGCGGAGGATTTGAAATCGCTTGTCACCAATGCTTTGGTCGAGCGCGGTTGCCTTTATGAGGGAGCGCAAGCCTTCGCAACGCCGCGTCGTTTGGCGCTGCATATTGTAGGCCTGCCCGCGCATCAACCCGATGTGAAGGAAGAAAAAAAAGGCCCGCGCGTTGGCGCGCCGCAGCAGGCGATTGATGGCTTCTTGAAAGGCGCAGGGCTTACCGATCTCTCGCAAGCCACAATTCAAACCGATCCGAAAAAAGGCGATTTCTATATCGCCATCGTCGAGAGCAAAGGACGGCCTACGCCGGATGTGATTGCCGAGATTATTCCGGGCATCATCAAAGCTTTTCCGTGGCCCAAAAGCATGCGCTGGGGCAAAGCCTCGTCTGAAGCAGGCGCGTTGCGTTGGGTGCGTCCGTTGCACTCGATCCTCTGCACCTTCGGCTCGGACACCGAGACACCCGAGATCATTCCTTTCGAGGTGGACGGCTTGCATTCCGGCGATATCACCTATGGCCATCGCTTCTTGGCCCCTGCGCCGATCCACGTGCGCCGCTACGAGGATTATGTCGCCAAACTCGAAGCCGCTAAGGTTGTATTATCGACTGATCGCCGCAAAGAAATCATCGTCAATGACGCGCGCCACCTTGCTTTCGCGCAAGGCATGGAACTTGTCGAAGACGAAGCGCTGCTCGAAGAAGTCGCAGGCCTCGTCGAATGGCCCGTGGTGTTGATGGGTTCGTTTGAAGAAAGCTTTCTGGATATTCCACCCGAGGTTATTCGGGCAACAATCCGCGCCAATCAGAAATGTTTTGTGCTTCGCAAGGCAGGCTCGAACACGCTCGCCAATAAATTCTTGCTCACCTCGAATATGATCGCGAAAGATGATGGCGCGACCATCATTGGCGGCAATGAACGCGTGGTGCGCGCGCGCTTGTCGGACGCGAAATTCTTCTGGGAAACCGATCTGAAAGTGAAGCTCGAAGACCGGTTGGAAAAACTCAAAAGCATCACCTTCCACGCGAAACTCGGCACGCAGCACGAGCGCGTTGAGCGTATCGTTGCATTGGCCAAAGAACTCGCTCCCATCGTCAAAGCGGATGTCACGCAAGCCGCACGTGCAGCACTTTTATGCAAAGCCGATCTCGTTTCCGAAATGGTCGGCGAATTCCCCGAAGTCCAAGGCCTGATGGGTCGCTATTACGCGACACGCCAAGGCGAAAATGCAAGCGTCGCCGCAGCGATCGAAGAGCATTACAAGCCACAAGGCCCGAGTGATATCGTACCGACAGATCACGTTTCAATTGCGGTTGCACTGGCGGATAAACTCGACACGCTTGTTGGCTTCTGGGCGATTGATGAAAAGCCGACAGGTTCGAAAGATCCCTATGCGTTGCGTCGTGCGGCGTTGGGTGTTGTGCGGCTGGTTTTAGAAAATGAAATTCGTGTTGCGCTTTCAAAGCATCACATTGACGAAAACCTCCTCGCCTTCTTCCACGACCGCCTCAAAGTCTATCTCCGTGATCAAGGCCAGCGGCATGATTTGATCGATGCCGTGCTCGCCTCCGGCCAGCAGGATGATCTCCTCATGATCGTCAAACGCGTCGAAGCGCTCGATGCCTTCCTCGCATCGGATGACGGCACCAATCTGCTCGCAGGCTTCCGCCGCGCCGCCAACATCCTCAAGGCCGAGGAGAAGAAAGACGGCAATAGCTATAACGAGGCCGTGGATCTTCACCTCATCAAAGAGAAGGGCGAGAGCGAAGAGAAAGTCCTCGCCGAAGTGCTTGATGTCGCAACCCGCCACGCCAAAGACCATGTGGCCAAGGAAGATTTCGAGGGCGCCATGAAAGCGCTCGCCGAACTTCGCCCGGCGGTGGATGCGTTCTTTGATAAAATTCTAGTGAACTCGGAAGACAAAGACATCCGCGCCAACCGGCTGCGGCTCCTGGCGTCGTTCCGCGAAGCCACAAGAGCGGTGGCGGATTTCTCGGCGATTGCTGGCGGGTAATACCATTTTCCCGTCATTGCGAGCGAACGCGAAGCAACCCAGTTGATGGTTTCGAAAAGGGCGTAACGGTTAAATGGCGCCCCCTAAAGTGACGCTAGCTGGGTTGCTTCGCTCATCGCTCGCAATGACGGATGACATTCCTCCTCACCCCCGTCATTTTTCATCTATCCAACCGCCCCAATCCGGCGTATAATCCTTATGCTCTAAATGAGCATTTATACCCTTGGGGAGAGGCAATCTGGCGAAACCGCCAGTATTTTCGCCCCGCTATTATGCTCTAAACGAGTATAACGGAGACGATGATGAGCGCTTTGTCGACGACTGCATCCATGGCCTCAAAGCCCGTGCCGCATGGCGCGCCCTCCCCGCTTGTCCAGCGGTTGGGCGTTTTGCCAATGCCTAATTTGGAGTGGACGCCTGAAGTCGAGCGCGAGACGGCGCATATCTATGCCCGCGTGCAGCACGTTATCCCTTCCGTCGAATGGCCCTTCCACGCGCCCTATATCGCCGCGATCAATCGTCTCAAAAAAGAGCGCAACGCGGTCATCCTCGCGCATAATTACCAGACGCCGGAAATCTTCCACGGTGTCGCGGATATTGTCGGCGACTCGTTGCAGCTTGCGCGCAAGGCTACCGAAGTTGATGCCGATATCATCGTGCAATGCGGCGTGCATTTCATGGCCGAGACGTCGAAGCTCTTGAACCCTGAAAACACCATTCTCATTCCCGACACGCGCGCCGGATGCTCGCTCGCAGCCTCCATCACCGGTGCAGACGTGCGCTTGTTGAAACAGCGTTATCCTGGTGTTCCCGTTGTCACCTATGTGAATTCGTCCGCCGATGTGAAAGCCGAAACCGATGTCTGCTGCACGTCCTCAAACGCCGTGCAAATTGTCGAGAGCTTGGGCGTCGACCGCGTCATCTTTTTGCCTGACGAATATCTTGGCAAATATGTCGCCTCCAAAACCAAGGTGAAGCTCATCCTCTGGAAAGGCCATTGCGAAGTGCATGAGCGTTTCTCGGGCGAGGAACTCCGCGCCTATCGTGAAGCCGATCCTTCCATCGAAATCATCGCGCATCCCGAGTGCCCGCCCGACGTGTTGGCCGAGGCCGATTTCACAGGCTCCACCGCGCATATGATCGATTGGGTCAAAACCGGAAAGCACAAGCGCGTGTTGATGGTCACCGAATGCTCGATGGCGTCCAACGTTGCGGCCGAAGCACCGGAAGTCGATTTCATTCGCCCGTGCAATCTCTGCCCGCATATGAAGCGCATCACGCTGCCAAAAATTCTCGATAGCCTTGTCTATCTGCGCGATGAAGTGATCGTTGATCCCGCCATTGCCGATAAAGCCCGCGCGTCTGTTGAGCGGATGATCGCGCTCGGTCGATAATGACACCTTCGGTTGTCATTGTCGGTGGCGGTCTGGCAGGCCTGTTCTGCGCGTTAAAACTTAGCCCGCGTCCTGTAACGGTACTCGCCACATCGCCGCTTGGTGAAGGTGCATCTTCCGCTTGGGCGCAAGGCGGCATCGCAGCAGCGATGGCCGAAGGCGATACGCCTGAAAAACATACCGCCGATACGCTTGTTGCCGGTGGCGGCATTGTCGATGAAGCGATCACGCTCAGTATGGCGCGTGAAGCGGGTGATCGTGTGCGCGATCTTTTGAGCTATGGCGTACCATTCGACAAAAATCTCGAAGGCCATCTCGTGCAATCGCGCGAGGCCGCGCATTCCGAGCGCCGCATCGTAAGAGTGCGTGGCGATATGGCAGGGGCCGCGATCATGCAGGCGCTCATCGCCGCTGTTCGCGCAACGCCTTCCATCACCGTGTTAGAAGGCGTCACCGCCGAGCATCTTTTAACCGAAGGTGGAAAAGTAACAGGCGTTGCCGCGCGCGATGAAAACGATACGCTCACGCATTACCACGCCAGCGATGTCGTGCTCGCCACAGGCGGCATCGGCCATCTCTACGCGATGACCACAAACCCGAAAGAAGCCTGCGGCAATGGCATCAGCATGGCAGCGCTTGCAGGCGCGGAGATAGCGGACGCGGAGTTCGTGCAATTTCACCCCACAGCCATTGCGATTGGCCGCGACCCCGCACCCCTCGCGACAGAAGCGCTCAGAGGGGAAGGCGCAACGCTCGTCAACAAAGCGGGCAAGCGCTTTATGCAAGCCTTGCACAAAGACGCCGAACTCGCCCCGCGCGACATCGTCGCCCGCGGCGTCTTCACGGAGCTCCAAGCGGGCCGCGGCGCGTTCTTGGATTGCCGCACTGCCATCGGCGCAAGATTTGCGGAAGCCTTCCCCACAGTATACGCCACCTGCCAATCAGCAGGCATCAACCCCGCAACCGATCTCATCCCCATCGCTCCCGCCGAGCATTACCACATGGGCGGAGTATTAACCTGCTCGCAGGGCCGTAGCACTTGCGAAGGCCTGTGGGCCATCGGCGAAGTCGCCTCAACGGGCGTGCACGGCGCCAATCGGCTCGCATCAAACTCGCTGCTAGAAGCCATCGTGTTTGCCTCCCGCGTTGCCGATGCTTTGCCCGCTGAATTAAGCCCGGTGAAAGTAACCGATAAAGGCAAGGCCCGAGCCATCCCTTTCGATCCCGACCTCGTCGACATGCTGCGCCAAACCATAACCGACCATGTCGGCGTCATCCGCAACAAGACAGGCCTGATGACGGCCATCTGGACGCTTGCGGACATAGAGGCCACCGGAGAGGCCCCAGAAGTCACCGCCATGGCACGCTCCGCGCTCTTTGTCGCCGCAGCGGCATATGCAAGGCTAGAGAGCCGCGGCGGACATTACCGCTCCGATTATCCGGCCGCCAATCCGGCCCTCGCGCATCGCTCCAAGTTTACGCTTGATGAGTTAAGGGCGATTATCAACCGTGTCCTTTCCGGAACCTAAATCATGCTAAACCCGCTCATGATCGAAGACGCCGTCAAAGCCGCTTTGCAGGAAGACCTAGGCCGCGCGGGCGATATCACCACGCTCGCCACAATCCCCGCCTCCGCACGTGCCCGCGCCGTGCTCGCCGCGCGTCAAGAAGGCGTCATCGCCGGCAGCGAAATCGCGATAGCCGCCTTCCGCATGATGGATGCGACTGTGCGCTTCGACACGCATTTGGCTGACGGCTCGACCGTCAAAAAAGGCGATGTCGTGTTAGCGGTCGAAGGCCCCGCCCGCGCCATCCTCTCGGCCGAACGTGTTGCGCTGAATTATATGGGCCGACTCTCCGGCATCGCCTCGCTCACCGCGTTATATGTGAAGGCCGTCGCCCATACCAAAGCGCGCATCGTCTGCACGCGCAAAACCACACCGGGCTTACGCGCGTTTGAAAAATACGCCGTACGTTGCGGCGGCGGTTTCAACCATCGCTTCGGATTGGATGATGCCATCCTCATCAAAGACAACCACATTGCGGTTGCGGGCGGCGTGATCCCAGCGCTACGCGCGGTGAAAGCCAGCATCGGCCATCTCGTCAAAATCGAAATCGAAGTCGACACGCTCGACCAGCTTGATGAAGTGTTGAAAGAGGGCGCCGATGTGGTGCTGCTCGACAATATGACGCCCGCTGAATTGCGCGAAGCCGTCACCCGCGTTGCCGGACAAATGCTCACCGAAGCCTCAGGCGGCGTAAATTTGGAAACGGTCGCAGCGATAGCTGAAAGCGGCGTGGATATGATCTCGGTTGGCGCACTCACCCACTCGGCCAAGGTGCTGGATTTAGGGTTGGATATTGGGGTGAGTTAACCCTCAACCGTCATTGCGAGCGAAGGCGAAGCAACCCAGTTGATGTTCATTATAAACATTCAACGGCGAAATCACGCACTTATTTTTTCGCTAGCTGGGTTGCTTCGCCTTCGCTCGCAATGACGAAAAAGAATTGCGTCAAAATCCCAAAGCCTTAAGTACCCGCCACAAGGGCCGTCATGACACGCGGAGGGCGTTGCTGGGAGCCATCATTCGTTACCGTAAACGAACACCCACTCACCCCTCATGCTGAGCCGCACCAAAGGCGCGTGTCGAAACACGGTTTACACGGTTTACGCGCTTCATCCTTCACCACGCCCTTCGACACGGACCTACGGTCCGGCTCAGGATGAGGGTAATAAAGGATCCATTCTATCCTCCCTTCGTACAACTCTCGTCGAAAAAGCTGCACAACGTAAAATAAATTTTTTATGAAATTTATGATTGAATCATAGTGATAATATTAATGGGTTCAGCCAAACGCGCTTACCTTGAGGGCTGGAGCCAGTACTAAAAATCAACTCCCAAAAGCTATAATTTGCCTTGCCTCCGAATACTGTAATTGACATTTCGTGATCGATCCAAAGCGGCAGCCGTCTAAGATTAATGATAAAATTTCTGATGTTCGACCACAACGCTTCAGGAAAGCGGTTTTGAAACAATTTTTCATCAGGAATTGGATAACCCTGCATAATAAAATATTGCTGAACAACGCTGCGTATATATTTGAGCCAGCAATATAAAATTTCTTCCTTCGCCATACGAAAAGCACAAAGATGATCATCCGGAACATCTTCACCATTCTGAACAGCACTCTCAATACGATCTGTACCCCGTTCAGTATCAAAGCGACCAACATAGATTAAATCGGCAATCATATTCATTAATCGGATGATCTGTTGCTTTTCAATTTCACGCTTATTTTCACCCGCTTCAGACCTAAAATCCCATGCTGTTTCAAGCATTTCCTGATTTATAAAAAATGAGTAAAATGTCTTCTCAATACTTGAATATGAGAATGGTTTGGCTTTTACTTTACCTGAAAATTCAATAAAATCGCGAAGACGATTTTCTTCATGATGGGTAATTGAATTTCGAACACTATCCAAAATATAGCGTTGAACTGCACGAGACTCGCCCCGAAAATGCCGGACAAGATCACGTTCTGAGAATGACCAATCCTCCACGGATTTCGAATTGTCTTCACGGTATTTATCAATTCGGTTTAACAATATTGTCCCGCCTAAGCGGCGCTGAACCGATTTGTCGAATGCAATCTGGCGTAAAGTCGTTCCTGCATTCGTATTGGCATTCAATAATCGGTCCCGATCTGGATTAACAAATATCCTAATCGGGAGGGCTTTAACGCCCAGTAGCACCTGGGCAGCTATTTTATGCTGACCATCAAAAATTCTAATTTTTGCTCTAGAAGAGTTTCCACCATTTGGGAGATCAAGCCATCCCAAGCCAACGTGCAATTGAGGGTTACCATGATAAAATTCTTGAATAAGACCACGCAATTGTCGACCAATGGGACGCGGATTTATTTGATCGTCGTGATGTAAATAGACTATCGGAATCTCAGAATGAAACGATCTAAAGCCGCTCAACGGATCAATTAATAAAGGTATTTTTATCGTTTCGCTTTTATCGATATCAATGAAAGAAATTTCAACTAAATCGTTGTTATTAATGATTGGAAGTTCATACAAAGCGCCGCCATACCGGGATAATACATGTCCCAAATTTGCATCGCTCGGTGCGGCCTGTTCACAAATTGAATCAAATATTTTTAGGACTCTTGCAATACGCAGATCACTATCTTGTTTTGAGCGATTACAACTAGAATGCGTCAAAGCAAAATTTGATTGATCATCATGTCCGCCCGAATTAAGCGGTTCAATATGATCGATATCAAGGGCATCTGAATGGAGATCAGGGTGAATTGCCTTTTGGCAAATAAAGCAGACTCCATGCTGAATTTGAAATAGCTTTTTCCGTAATTCCACTTTTTGCTCGGCGGCTAACCCACTTAGGTAATTTGACCTCAAATTCCTGCCTCCCAGCCAATATATTCATAATTTAAATGC
Source organism: Beijerinckiaceae bacterium (assembly GCA_026461505.1). Taxonomy (GTDB): domain Bacteria; phylum Pseudomonadota; class Alphaproteobacteria; order Rhizobiales; family Beijerinckiaceae; genus CAIUPE01. The sequence continues at coordinate 7,107 of JAPJMW010000156.1, read as the reverse complement.
AATATTATATTTAATTAACGCAACGTCAATTAAAGTTACTATTTGAATAAAATTGCATTATTTTCGATACCGTTCAGCGGCACCTATAAAAGTTATTTTTAACGAATGGCTAAGTTCGGACTGGATGCTCTTAGTCCAACAGCACACGCCAGTGCACCTTCAATAAACGCAACCTGCCCCACGACTATCTCAACAGGCGCTATATTCACCTCAACCCCTGTGGCTATTCACCTCAAAGCGAGGCCAAAAGCCCTACCCCGCCGCCTTTGCCAGCAGACACCCTGGGCATACGCCACCCGGTAGGCCGGGCTTCAAACTATAGAAAATATGCCGCCCGATGACGTCGCGTTTGTCGAGCGACTTCGCCCAATAGGGCCGCACGTAATCGGCGTGGTAATGGGTAGAATCGCCCACTTCGGCGTTATAAATCGCCCCTTCTAGCACTTTTCGGGCTAGTTTTTCGGCCAAAGCCCATGAATCAGGGTCGTTTACCACCAGCGATTTACCTTCGCAGGTAAAAGTGAACTCGCAGCCGAGATAGCGCTCCTGATTTTGGTAGACGATCTCGCAGATGGTTTTGGGATAATATATACTTTTCAATCGGTTAAGCACCACTTGGCGACCGCCGCTTGGCCACTTTCGGGCTCGCTGCGGGCCTCGAAATAGACCGCTTCGGTGAGGCAATGCTGCTCCTTGGCAAATTCCGAAGGCTTGATGAGGCTCACAAAAACGGGCTTGGGGTCTTCTGGTCGAATAGGCGGTAAGGGTTTGGCAACAATAGATATTCCGCCCGAGTAACGGTCTTTTTCCATGCCGCCCGAAAGCTGATCGGCCGAGAGCAGCGCCACGCTTAAGGTGGCCGCTCCCGATACACCGGGCGTTGTGGCCGCAGGGTCCGCTTTGGGCGTCAAACCGGAGCGAACCGTTACCTTGCCGTCTCCCTCTTTCGCAGGGGATTCCGCAAGCTTTGTCAGCGTGTTAGCGTGAGGTTCGGCAGCTGATTCAAGCGCCGGAGTCTGCCCGTCAAAGCCCGGTATAAAGGCAGGCAAAGGATCGCTTTTTTTGAGCGTATTGACCCGCTCCTCCTCCCCCGCCGCGAGCTTTTCCTGATAGCGGGGAGCCATCGTAAACCCAGGCGAAAATTCGGGCCCAAGGCCGATATGGGCGGGAATAATGATTAAGGGCTCAGCCTCGTCAGAAGCGCCTAAACTCACATTATTCGATATAGGGTTCAGTAGGTTAGCGGGTTGTTTCGGGTGATAGGTAGCAATCGAAAAACCGCGCGTCGCATCCACACTGGCGCTAGCGGTAAAGGACACCAAAAGGCAGCCCCCCAACACCGTACGGTTGAGCACCGAAAGCACCCGAAAAAGACCGGAACGCCGCATGAAACCCGCCCGAACCCTTCAAAAGGCAGAGGCGAATCACAAAAGCGCGCCCCCATCCAACCCTTGCGTGTTTATCCCGCGTTAAGGTTGATGGGAGGTTAAAGACTATGGTTTACAAGAGGTTAAGCTTGGCTTGCGACCTTGGCCCCAATCGCCGCCTGCGCTGCGGCCAGACGGGCAATCGGCACGCGATAGGGCGAGCAGGATACGTAATCAAGGCCTGCCCCTTCACAGAAGCTGATCGAGGCCGGATCGCCGCCATGCTCGCCGCAAATCCCGAGCTTTATCAACGGTCTGGTAGACCGTCCGCGTTCCGCCGCGAGCTTCACAAGTTCGCCAACACCGTCTTGATCGAGCGTCACAAACGGATCCGCCGGCAAAAGACCGCTTGCCGTATAGGCGCCCAAGAAAGACGCTGCATCGTCGCGGCTAATCCCCAAAGTCGTCTGGGTTAAATCATTGGTACCAAACGAGAAAAACTCAGCCGATTGGGCAATCTCGGCGGCCCGTAAGGCGGCGCGCGGCAGCTCAATCATCGTGCCTACTTGATAGGTGAAGCTCGCGCCCGTCTCGTCTTTAACGGCCTTTGCCATCGCATCGATCCGCGCTTTAACGAAATCGAGCTCCGGTTTGGCCATAACGAGTGGCACCATCACTTCCGGAATAACCGCCTGTCCGGTCTTTTTGGCTGCTTCAACCGCGGCTTCGAAAATGGCCCTTGCCTGCATTTCGGCGATTTCCGGATAGGCAACCGCCAAACGGCAGCCTCTAAAGCCCAGCATTGGGTTAAATTCGTGCAATTCCAGCGCCCGAGCCCTCAGCTTTTCGGGGCTTGCACCCATGGCTGCCGCCACTTCGGCGATCTCCTCGTCCGAATGCGGCAAAAACTCATGCAAAGGTGGGTCTAGCAGGCGGATGGTAACGGGCAGCCCCTGCATAATCGTGAAAAGTTCAACAAAATCAGCGCGCTGCATCGGCAACAGCTTGGCCAAAGCCTGCCGCCTTCCGGCGGTATCATCGGCCAAAATCATCTCTCGAACCGCCACAATACGCTCGCCTTCAAAGAACATATGCTCGGTACGGCAAAGCCCAATCCCTTCTGCCCCAAAATTCCGCGCGGTACGGGCATCCAATGGCGTCTCGGCATTGGCGCGCACCTTCATACGGCGACCTTTATCGGCCCATCCCATCAATGTGCCGAATTCGCCCGATAATTCAGGCTCAATCATTTTCACCTGACCGAGCAGAACCTGCCCCGTCGAGCCGTCAATCGTAATAAAATCGCCCTTTTTCAGCGTCACACCGGAGGCGGTAATCGTTCCCGCCGCCATATCAACCTTCAACATGCCCGCGCCCGAAACGCAGGGCTTGCCCATGCCACGGGCGACAACAGCGGCGTGCGAGGTCATGCCGCCCCGAGCCGTTAAAATCCCTTCAGCGGCATGCATGCCATGGATGTCTTCAGGCGAGGTTTCAACGCGCACGAGAATAACTTTGCGTCCTGCAGCTTTTGCAGCTTCCGCTTCATCGGAATCGAGCACAATTTCACCCATCGCAGCACCGGGTGAAGCAGGTAAGCCCGAGGCCATCACCCGACGCTCGGCTTTAGGGTCGATCGTCGGATGCAATAGCTGGTCAAGTGAGGCGGGATCAATCCGCCCAACGGCTTCTTCTTCGGTAATGAGTCCTTCTGCTGCCAAATCAACGGCGATTTTTAACGCCGCCTTCGCGGTCCGCTTGCCATTGCGCGTTTGCAGCATCCAGAGCTTGCCACGCTCAATGGTGAATTCAACATCTTGAATATCGCGGTAATGTTTTTCAAGTAGCGCACAAATCCGCAAAAACTCATGAAACGCGTCTGGCATCGCCTTTTCCAGCGACGGCCGATCCGATCCTGCGGCGATACGTGCAATTTCGGTAATATCCTGCGGCGTGCGAATACCGGCAACGACATCTTCGCCCTGCGCATTGATCAAAAATTCGCCGTAAAGTTCTTTTGCACCCGTTGATGGATTGCGGGTAAACGCAACACCGGTGGCCGATGTCTCGCCTAAATTACCAAACACCATTGCCTGCACATTAACCGCTGTGCCCCAGCTTGCGGGGATCGCATGCAACTCACGGTATTTATTCGCGCGTGCATTCATCCATGAACCAAACACGGCGCCAATCGCGCCCCATAATTGCTCGTTTGGGTCTTGAGGAAAAGGCTTGCTGAGTTCTTGCTCAACAACAGCTTTGTAATCAGCAACAATCGCCTTCCATTCGTCCGTGGTGACTTCTGTATCGAGCGAATAACCACGGCGCTCTTTCACTGTCTCTAAAATATCTTCAAAATGATAATGCTCTACCCCAAGCACGACATCCGAGTACATTTGAATAAAGCGGCGATAGGAATCCCACGCAAAACGGGCATCGCCCGAACCCTTCGCAAGGGCCTCCACTGTAACATCATTCAACCCAAGATTGAGAACCGTATCCATCATGCCCGGCATAGATGCACGGGCCCCGGAGCGCACCGACACAAGGAGAGGATTATTCGCATCCCCAAAGCGCTTCCCCGTTAGATCACCAACATGAGCCAGGGCGGACGCAACTTGCGCTTCCAACTCGGCTGGATAGGTTTTCCCGTGGTCGTAATAATGGGTGCATAATTCGGTTGTAATCGTGAAGCCCGGTGGTACTGGCAGCCCGAGATTGCTCATCTCGGCAAGATTGGCCCCCTTGCCGCCTAAAAGATTACGCATTCCGGATTCGCCCTCAGCTTTTCCGTCACCGAATGTGTAGACCCATTTTGCCATCACCTGCCCCACTTCGCAGTTGCGAGATCAACTTGCTTCGCTGATCCCTTCTCAAAAAGCAACTACGACTAAAGCTACATAGTTGCGCATGAACCTATTGATCCACAAACCTCCATCTTAACGCCCGCTATTCCCGCTGAAATACGACATTTATTGGCCAATACTGCTCCAAGGCCTCGCCATAAGGCCCCAACGAGGCTATAGGAGGCTTAATAAGGAGATGCCCATGTCCACCGCCGAAAATCACGCGAAACCTTCCTATACGCCCCAATTTATCCTGATCTGTGGCTGCTTGATCGGCTTTATTACGTTTGGACCTCGGGCATCGGCTGGATTGTTTCAGCTTCCAATGTCGCATGAATATGGTTGGGGACGGGAAATCTTCTCGTTCTCCATTGCCATGCAAAATCTCCTTTGGGGCGTTGGCCAGCCTTTTGCCGGAGCGCTTGCGGATCGGTTTGGCACGATACGGATGTTATGCCTCGGCGCATTGCTTTACGCCCTCGGTCTTGTGGTGATGGCCTACTCCTCAACCCCAAGTGTTTTAACCGTTGGCGCGGGCGTTCTCATCGGTATGGGGCTCTCAGGCTGTTCGTTTAATCTGGTCATTGGTGCGTTCGGAAAATTACTTCCTGAAAAATGGCGTGGTCTAGCCTTCGGTGCTGGTACAGCTGCAGGTTCCTTTGGCCAATTCGTATTTCCCCCCATTGGCAGCGTTTTAATCGATTCAATCGGATGGCACGAAACCCTCCTGGTCTTTTCCATTACGCTCCTTTTCGTATTGCCCTTGTCCCTTCCGCTTGCCACACGCGCTTTATCAAAATCGGATACGGGCCAGGCACCGAAGCAATCGGTCAAAGCAGCCCTTAGCGAAGCCTTTCACCATCCGAGCTATGTGATGCTTGTTCTAGGGTTTTTCACCTGTGGCTTTCAGCTCGCCTTTATCACGGCTCACTTGCCTGCCTATCTGAACGATATTGGCATGCCTGCATGGGTCGGCGGATGGACATTGGCCGTCATTGGATTAGCCAATGCCGTTGGTTCTTTAACCGCCGGGTGGCTATCGGGCCGGATGCCAAAGCGCTGGATTTTATCGGTCATTTATTTGGGACGTTCGGTTGCTGTGTTGTGCTTTATTCTGGCGCCAGCAACACCGGCGAATGCCTTATTGTTCGGCGTCGCTATGGGCTTTTTATGGCTATCCACCGTTCCTCCCACATCGAGCCTGGTGGTTGTCATGTTCGGCACACGCTATCTCGCCATGCTCTATGGATTTGCCTTTTTCTCGCATCAGCTTGGCGGATTTTTGGGCGTCTGGCTCGGTGGCGTTCTTTATGAACGAACAGGTTCTTATATGATCGTATGGTGGCTCTCTATTGCGCTTGGTATCGCCTCTGCGCTGATCAATCTCCCGATCAAAGAAGTTGCTGTTATTCGGACACAACCACAATCGGTATAATTTTATTCGATAATCCCCATATTTGGAGTTGAAACCAATGAGCACGTTTAAGGCCTTGATGATCACCAAAGATGATGCCGGTGTGCAGCATCTAGATTGGAAGCAATTAACCGAAGCCGACTTGATGGAAGGCGATGTTGTCGTTCGCGTTACGCATTCGACCATCAATTATAAAGATGGCCTTTTTCTTTCGGCAAAATCGGCCATCCCGCGCAAATCCCCTATGATCGGCGGTATTGATTTCACAGGCATTGTTGAGACTTCTTCGCATGCAGGTTTTAAGGCTGGCGATGCAGTGCTGTTAAACGGCTATGGACTTTCCGAAACCCATTACGGTGGCTATGCCGAAAAGGCCCGGGTGAAGGGCGATTGGCTGATCAAATTACCCGCCGGAATAGACGCGCATCACGCCATGGCGATTGGCACAGCGGGCTATACGGCGATGCTATCCGTACTGGCTTTAGAAAAGCACGGCGTTAAACCTTCCGATGGTCCTGTATTGGTAACAGGTGCAGCGGGTGGCGTGGGCTCGGTTGCCATCGCACTCCTTTCAAGACTGGGATGGCACGTCATCGCTTCAACAGGCCGCCCTGAAGAAGCAGATTATTTGAAGTCGCTGGGTGCTGCTGAAATTGTCGATCGTAAAGAATTATCTGAACCGGGCCGCCCGCTTGGCAAAGAGCGTTGGGCAGCAGCGGTAGACTCCGTCGGCTCTCATACGCTTGCAAATGTCCTTGCGATGACAAAATCGCACGGTGCAGTGGCCTGCTGCGGCTTGGCGCAGGGTATGGATCTACCTGCAAGCGTTGCGCCGTTTATTCTTCGCGGTATTGCGTTGCTGGGCATCGATAGCGTCATGTGCCCGATGGCGCATCGCTTGGAAGCGTGGAAGCGTCTCGCAACCGATCTCGACATGAAAAAGCTCGATGCCATGACGCGCACGATTGCTTTTGCCGACGTCATTTCTGAAGCCGCAAAAATCGTCAAAGGCGGTATTCGCGGTCGAGTTGTTGTGAATATTGCTTAAGCCGATACGATCGAAGGTTTCCCCATATAGGTGCCTTCGATCAACGCCTTGCGTTTGCTGAGTTCATTCGCTGCCAGATCCAAGAAAGCCCGCACGCGTGGCGATGCTTTTAAATCCGGATGGGTGAGTAACCACAGCCCCGTGGCAAAATCGGGATTGGGTTCCGTCAGCCGCACCAAACTCGGCCGTTGATCGGCAATGAGGCAGGGCAATGGACCAATTCCAATGCCCTCCTCCACCGCTTCTGTGAGACCAAGAACCGTATTGATCTTGATGGCGATCTGCGCCTCGGGCACCCGTTCATGCACATAGCGAACGGCACGGATATGGCCCAGCTGATCCCCAAGCGACACCCATAGCCGATCGGCCAGACCATCCAGATCGGGATAGCGTCCCTCAACAGCGTCCGGAAATTCGCTCTTGAGACCATAT
>JAPJMW010000155.1 GCA_026461505.1 Beijerinckiaceae bacterium | reverse complement strand
TTCGCTCGCAATGACGGGTTAGGTTATCCGTTCTGCCCGCGATGCCTTAAAAAATGATCCGCCAACACGCACGCCATCATCGCTTCGCCGACGGGAACGGCACGGATGCCGACACACGGATCATGGCGGCCTTTGGTGAGGATATCCGTTTCATGGCCCGTTTTATCAACCGTTTGGCGGGGGGTAAGGATGGAGGAGGTCGGCTTCACGGCGAAACGCGCGATGATGGGTTGGCCGGTTGAAATACCGCCTAAAATGCCGCCCGCGTGATTGGCGAGGAAATGAGGATTGCCGTCGGGGCCTGCGCGCATTTCATCGGCGTTTTCTTCGCCGGTTAGCGTGGCCGAGGCAAAACCGTCGCCGATTTCGACGCCTTTGACGGCATTGATGCCCATAAAGGCGGAGGCTAAATCTGCGTCCAATTTGCCATAGATCGGTGCGCCCCAGCCGGCGGGAACGTGTTCGGCGACAATTTCGATGACTGCGCCGACCGATGAGCCGGATTTGCGGATGCCGTCGAGGTAATCCTCGTAGAATTTAGCCATTTCCGCATCGGGACAGAAAAACGGGTTGTTGTGGACTTGCGTCCAATCCCAGCGCGAACGATCCACTTTATGCGGGCCCATTTGAACGAGGACGCCGCGAATGATCACATTCGGGATAATCTTGCGGGCAATCGCGCCTGCTGCAACGCGCGCAGCGGTTTCGCGCGCGGAAGAGCGGCCACCGCCGCGGTAATCGCGAATGCCATATTTGGCGTCATAGGTGAAATCGGCATGGCCCGGACGGTAGGCGTCGCGGATATCGCCGTAATCTTTCGAGCGCTGATCGGTGTTTTCGATCATCAGCGCAATCGAGGTGCCGGTGGTTACCTGCTCGGGCGTGCGGTCGTCTGAGAAAACGCCGGAGAGAATTTTGACTTGATCCGGCTCGCGGCGCTGGGTGGTGAAGCGCGATTGGCCGGGCTTGCGACGATCCAGCTCGATTTGAATATCGGCCTCGGTCAGCGGGATCAGCGGCGGGCAGCCATCCACCACGCAACCAATCGCAACCCCGTGGCTTTCGCCAAAGGTCGTGACGCGGAAGAGGTGGCCGAAACTGTTATGAGACATGGGTACCGCCTTGATGTGACGCGTTTCTTTTAGAAGCGCAGGCGCTACGGGTCAAATCCCGTTGGCACTAATGCCATTTGAAGCGGTTGTTTTCGAACACCAAGACTCGGCCTTGATGGATTTCATGGCGTGGCGCTTCTTGGGGTGCAACATCGGCAATCACGGCCATTAGAGCTCGGGCCACACCGCCATGGGAGACCACCACGGCTTCTTCGCGAATGGTTTCAAGCCACGGGCGCAAGCGCTCGACGAGCATCTCATAGCTCTCGCCCTTAGGCGGTATATAGCCCCATTTGTCTTTATCACGCTCGGCTTCAGCCGTTGGAAATTTACCGCGCAACTCGGCCCAGGTGCTCCCTTCCCAAATACCGAATGTGATTTCTTTCAGACGGTCCTCGGTATCGTAGGCGTTCGGATCGAGGCCAAGCGTGCGGCGGGCGATTTCTGCCGTTTCGCGGGTGCGCCCCAAGGGAGAGACAATCCAACGCGAGGTGGCAGGATCATCAAGGAGTTTGGTAAGCCTGCGGGCGACATCTTCCGATTGATAACGACCCAGAGCATTGAGCGGAATATCGGTTTGGCCCTGGAGACGTCCTTCAACATTCCAGTCGGTCTCGCCATGCCTGACGAACAGGATGCGAGGCAGGTCAAGCATCGGATCAGCCTTTATCGAGCGTCAGATCGGGTGCTTCAGGATTTTTCATGCCGACGACGTGATAGCCCGCATCAACATGCTGAATTTCGCCCGTGATGCCGCGACCCATATCGGAGACGAGGAAGGTCGCGCTGTCGCCTACTTCTTCGATGGTGACGGTGCGACGAAGCGGGGAATTCAACTCGTTCCACTTCAGAATATACCGGAAATCGCCAATGCCCGAGGCGGCAAGCGTCTTGATCGGGCCTGCCGAGATGGCGTTGACGCGGATGTTTTTCGGGCCGAGATCGGCGGCAAGATAACGGACGGAGGCTTCCAAAGCGGCTTTGGCGACACCCATCACATTATAATGCGGCATCCATTTTTCGGCGCCGTAATACGTCAGCGTCAGCATCGCGCCGCCATCGGTCATCAGCTTTTCAGCGCGTTGCGCAACAGCCGTGAAGGAATAGCAGGAAATCAGCAGTGATTTGGTGAAATTGGCTTCGGTTGTCTCAATATAGCGGCCCGTTAGCTCGTCTTTATCGGAGAAAGCGATGCAATGGATGAGAAAGTCGATCTTGCCCCATGCCTTCTCGACTTCGGCAAAAACAGCATCAATCGAGCCGGGATCGGTGACGTCGCAGTGGCCGACCACTAGGCCACCTAACTCAGCCGCCAGAGGGCGAACCCGCTTTTCAAGCGCCTCACCCTGATAGGTAAAGGCGAGTTCGGCGCCATGATCATGGGCTGATTTGGCAATGCCCCAAGCAATCGATTTATTATTGGCAAGGCCCATTATGAGGCCGCGTTTGCCCTTCAGGATCGAAGAAGTTGTGTGCATTTCAGAAGTCATTGCTTGGCGTTTCTAGCGTTTGGACCGGACGAACCCGTCGTTAATCAAGTGTACTCCTTAGCCCAAGCCTCGGACCATAGGAAGCTTGAACAAATTTTACCGAACAAAAGGCTCCTCAATTCTGTTGACGAAATGTGACAAGGATCCATTATTTTGTGGCTTTTAGTGGTTCCAAAGGCGCTGAGGCGGCAAAAAGAGCCGGATTGTATCCCCCGATGCGATTTTTCCCTCGCGCTCGACCCATGCGACGAGGCCACGCTTGTTTTTCGCCATCGCAACGAAGGCGGAACCATGTCCGGGATGATGGTTCTCAATAATCTCCGCAGGATATTTGCAGGGTTGATTTTCGAGATCGATGATTAAGGTCGCGCCCGAGGAAAACATCATCCGAGTAGAGGGCGGTAGGATCGTAAGGTCCGGGATACCCGAAACTAGAAGGTTCGCACCGACCCATTCAGGTGGCAAAGAAGGAATGGCCAGCTTGTCGGCAATGTCCGCCATTTCTTCGACTGATACGATGGAAACTTGGCGGCGATTTTTAAGGGTGATGCCGCGTGGATATTGTTTCATCGTCCGCGCGTCCGACACCATCGTAGCGCCGGAATGGCAATCGCCCTGAATGCCATCAAAAGTGAGGGTGAGAGCGTCGGTTGGTGATTTCTCGAGCCCTTTCTCGCGATGAGGGCTTAGCAAACAAGCTTCGACGCGGCCGATTGTGCTGATTTCTTTAACATAAGCCATGTCGCGCTCCTTTGCGGTTGAGGAGCCGATTTTCTCAGAGGCTAACGATTCGCGTAAGCTTTAGACTTATCTTGGGCGACGGTCGCGCCAGCGTTTCATCAACATTTCGAGTTCCAAATCGGGTTCTTTTGGGATTGTGATCTCTATGGTTGCAAAAAGATCGCCCGTTCCCTCCGGCATTGGCAGGCCTTTGCCCTTCAACCGCAAGGTTTGGCCACTGGAACTATAGGGTGGAATTGAAATTTCGACAGCGCCATCCAGCGTTGGCACACGGACTGTACCGCCTAAAACCGCGTCCTCGAGCGGGATTTGAAGGCGCGTACGCAGATTTTTCCCGTCAATCGTAAACCGTGAGTCTTGTGTGACGCGGATGGTGATCAGCGCATCACCATGGACCCCGCCATCGGCGCTAGGATGGCCTTGACGCTTTAAGCGGATCACTTTGCCATCGGTAACGCCCGCAGGGATCGATACGTCGAGGTTTCGGCCGCCCGGCATGGAAATACGCGTTGTCGTGCCCTTAATCGCGTCCGTCAGGCTGATGGTGGCGACAACTTTTAAGTCGGCGCCTGGCGCCGGTGTTCTCCGGCGGGCTGTCCGTGCGTCAGCTCCGCCCATGCCGCCCCGGAAAAATTCTGCAAAAATATCGGATGCATCAAAATTACCACCGAAGGGTCCGCCGCCAGCGCCAGTCCGCGCGCCACCAAACCCTGCTCCGCCGCCCGGAAAGCCCTGAAAGCGGGGTTTGCCCTCTGCATCTATCTCGCCGCCGTCAAATTGTTTGCGCTTTTTAACGTCGCCCAGGATTTCATAGGCCGTGTTCAATTCGGCGAATTTGTCTTTTGCCTTCGGGTCCGTAGTATTTCGATCGGGATGAAGAACCTTCGCCTGATGACGAAAGGCCTTCTTAATATCATCTTCGCTCGATGATTTTGGTACGCCGAGCACGGTATAGGGGTCGCGCATTCCAATCAATCCTGACACTTTTAGCTTTGATCGGTGCTGCCGATCACGAGATAATGTCAAGATGTAAGGATGACGCGGCTTATGCGCAACCTCGCAACGGTGAAGTTTTTAGCCTTGTCGAACCAGTCGCTTGACCTCGGAGATTTTCCATTCGCTCGCGCCACTGCGGCAAGCAGTGCCCTGCATGGCGGGCCGTGCGACGTTTTCGATGATAATTTGAGCGGAAAAGGAGCGACACAAATCGCCTTCTTGTAAAAATGCGATGCCCAGAGGTCGAAAATTACCCCGTGCGGCGGTCGTTTTGTTCTCCCACTGGACGGGTTCGCGAATATTATCGGGCCTTAGAGCGGTTTCGCGCGCGTGATTGGCCTTTTCCCAGTCTGCCGGGTTGAGCTCGGTTGAAAGCGTGGCCGCCGGAGCAAAAATCGATCCCGTGGTTGTGGGGGCACTGTCAGGGATTAATTCGGAAAAAATCGGGAGGGAATTGGCACATCCACCCAAACTTATCGTGCAAAGAAGGGCGCTTAAGAGGTTGCGGTGAGATAATCGGCGGCGGATCATTGACTTCGTACCCCTAGCTATCGAAAACCAAGCGGCGCATTCGGTCGTAAGTGACATGCGACATTTTGGTTCGGCGGGAGCATTAGAATCGTGAAAAGTTTAACAGACGGTGACTTTACCGAGGCGAGCGAGCCTTTTTTGCTGTTTGAGCAATGGTTTTCCGATGCCACGGCCTCTGAGCCCAATGATCCCAACGCGATGGCGCTTGCTACGGTTGATTCTTCGGGCCTACCCAATGTCCGCATGGTCCTCATGAAAGGCTGGGATGAATCGGGCTTTGTTTTTTACACGAATACCGAATCAGCCAAGGGGCGTGAGATTTTGGGAACGCTCAAGGCAGCGCTTGTGTTCCATTGGAAAAGTCTGAAGCGACAAGTCCGGGTTCGGGGCCAGGTCGAGCAGGTTTCCGATGATGAGGCGGACGCTTATTTCCACTCGCGACCGAGAGATAGCCGGATTGGCGCGTGGGCCAGCCAGCAGTCGCGTCCGTTGGAAGGACGTTTTGCCCTTGAAAAGGCGGTCGCGACCAATGCGGTGAAATATGCTATTGGAGCTGTTCCACGCCCACCGCATTGGACAGGATTTCGTATTTTGCCGGTGGAAATGGAATTTTGGCATGATCGTCCGTTTAGGCTCCATGACCGGATTGTTTTCCGGCGGGAAGCGCCATCGGCATTGTGGACGAAGGCGCGGCTTTATCCGTGATGTTAGGTAGAATGTAAGGAGCGATTAATCATGTCCCAATCCAATGAGCCTGTGCGGCGCAGGACTATGTTGCTGACGGGTGCCAGCCGCGGCATTGGACACGCGACGGTTAAGCGTTTTTCTGCCGCAGGTTGGCGCGTCATCAGCTGTTCGCGTCAAGCCTTTCCAGAGAATTGCCCGTGGGAAATGGGTGCGCAGGATCATATTCAAGTTGATCTTGAAGACGCAAAAAATACCCGCGAAGCGATTGAGGAAATCCGTCGTCGGTTGGAAGACGGGCAGCTCGACGCGCTTGTTAACAATGCCGGTATTTCACCTAAGGGTGAAGGCGGCTCTCGTTTGGGAACACTCAATACAGAGCTTCATGATTGGCAGCGCGTGTTTCAGGTGAATTTTTTTGCGCCCATGATGCTTGCGCGCGGATTGCTTCAGGAATTGCAGGCAGCCAAGGGATCGGTGGTAAATGTCACCTCGATCGCGGGCTCGCGGGTTCATCCTTTTGCGGGCTCTGCCTATGCAACGTCGAAAGCCGCCTTGGCTGGTTTGACACGCGAAATGGCTTCGGATTTTGGTCCACTGGGTATTCGCGTCAATTCGATCTCGCCCGGTGAGATCGATACATCGATTTTATCACCCGGTACCGACAAGATTGTTGAACAAATTCCGATGCGGCGCCTTGGTACGCCAGAGGAAGTTGCTAAGGCGATTTACTTCCTCTGCAGCGATCAATCGAGCTATGTGCATGGTGCTGAAATTCACATCAATGGCGGCCAGCACATATGAGTGATAGGCTCTACCCGCAACGCCCTTTGATTGGGGCAAGCGTTGCGGTTTTTCGTGAAGGCAAAGTGTTGTTGGCGGCGCGGATTAATACCGAACACGCGCCGATTTATTCGCTCCCCGGCGGCCTTGTTGAAATTGGTGAGACGCTTGAGGAAGCTGCCCTGCGCGAATTGATGGAAGAAGTTGGCGTATCTGCACGCATTCTTGGTTTTGCGGGGCACGTTGAAGTGATTGATCGCGATCACGATGGAAAAGTGCGCCGGCATTTTGTCGTCAATGCGTTTGCTGCCGAATGGGTAGAGGGCGAGCCTGTAACAGGGCCTGAAGCTCCTCACCTTCAATGGGTCGATCCGCATGCCACTGGCGGTATTGCAGTAACCAAAGGCCTCGGCGCCATTTTGAAACGCGCCGCTTCCATTTTAACCTTGAACGATCGGTGATCAGTTAAACCGAACGGCTTCGCCCTGTGCAGCGTCGGTGAGCTCACCTTCCCACATCACGCGATGACCACGCACGATCGTGCCAATGGGCCAGCCCTGAACGCTAACGCCGTTATAGGGAGTCCAACCGCATTTTGATGCGATCCATTGGTTGGTAATCGTTTGACGCCGCTTTAAATCAACGATGGTTAAATCCGCATCATAGCCTTTTGCTATGCGGCCTTTATTGGCGATTCCGAATAGGCGTTGGGGTCCTGCACTCGTCATATCGACAAAGCGTTGCAGGCTCATATGGCCTTTGTTGATATGGTCGAGCATCATCGGCACCAGCGTTTGAACGCCTGTCATGCCGGAAGGTGAATTCGGATAGGGCTTTGCCTTTTCCTCAAGCGTGTGAGGTGCATGGTCCGATCCCAAAACATCGGCAACACCTTGGGCTACGCCTTGCCAAAGCGCATCACGAACATCAGCGCCGCGAACGGGCGGGTTCATCTGTACCAAGGTTCCAAGACGCTTATAGGCCTCATCCCCATCAATCGTTAAATGATGGGGGGTAACCTCGCAGCTTGCGACATCTTTGTGGCCTGCAAGAAACAGCATTTCTTCCGCCGTTGAAATGTGCAGCACATGAATTTTAGCGCCTGTTTCACGTGCAATGCTCACAAGCCGTTCCGTGCAGCGAAGGGCGACTTCGGGTGAGCGCCAGATAGGGTGCGAGGATGGGTCGCCTTCAACGCGTAAATCTTTCCGCGCGCGCAGCATCATTTCATCTTCGGAATGAAACGCCGAACGGCGTTGCGTTTTTTCCAAAATGGCTGCTACGCCTTTGTCATCTTCAACCAAAAGCGAACCTGTTGAGGACCCCATGAAGACTTTGATTCCGGCCGAACCGGGGAGGCGCTCAAGCTCCGGAATATGTTTTACATTGTCATGGGTGCCACCGACCCAGAAGGCAAAATCACAATGCATGCGATGGGTGCCACGCTTTACCTTATCGGCGAGCGCTTCAGCGGTTGTGGTTTGAGGGGCGGTATTCGGCATTTCAAAGACGGCGGTAACCCCGCCCATAACGGCAGCGCGCGAGCCCGATTCGAGATCCTCTTTATGGGTGAGGCCCGGTTCACGGAAATGAACTTGCGTATCGATCACGCCCGGAAGGATATGGAGTCCTGTACAATCGACCACTTCGCCCGCCGATTTTGGATCAAGTGAACCAAGGGCCACGATCCGTCCTTGGCTAACCCCAATATCCGTAATTCCGATTCCATCCTGATTAACGACGGTGCCGCCTTTGAAGAGGGTATCGAAGGTGTGGGACATTGTGGGTCTCCTCGAATGGAACATCGGCTTGAGTGGCGACAGCTTCTGTCCTACGTATCGGAAATTGCCAAAGCAAGAAAGTTGATTGCCTATGCCTGTATGTTTTTTGCCCAATCGTGGTCTTATCGGCGTTTCAGGTCCGGATGCGGCATCCTTTCTCGATAATTTGCTCACGGTATCCGTGGTTGGGCTTAAAAAGGGCGAGGCGCGGTATGGTGCGCTCTTGACGCCGCAGGGTAAAATTATTGTGGATGGATTGATTGTCGCTACCGATGACGGTTTCGTGATCGACTGCCCCGGCGCTCTTGCGAGCGATTTCGCACGTCGGCTTGGATTTTATAAATTGCGGGTCAAAGTGGATATTACCAATCGGAGCGATGCTTGGGCCGTGATGGTTGGTTGGCAAGGCGCACCTGTTCCGCAGGAGGCGATTGTGAGCTTTAGCGATCCACGTCATCCCGCGCTTGGTTGGCGGTCTATCGTTGAGGCTGCTCATCGGTCTGATAAAGCTAGCTCGGAAGCGGAATATGATGCGCATCGTATTGCGTTGGGTATTCCCGAAGGTGGGCTTGATTTTATCTATGGTGATGCCTTTCCCCATGAGGCGGATATGGATCAGCTTCATGGAGTTGATTTCACAAAGGGCTGTTATGTAGGACAGGAAGTCGTTTCCCGTATGCAGCACCGCGGAACGGCGCGCACACGTTGTGTGCCTATTCGATTTGTCGATGGGACTTCCGCTCCTGAAGGCACCGATGCGTTGGCCGGTCAAAAAATCTGTGGCCGTATAGGCTCCTCTGCTTCAAATGGCTCGGCCATTGGGCTTTTACGGTTAGATCGTGTGTTAGAAGCAATGGCAGCAGGTGAAGCATTATCGGCGAATGGCCATGCTTTTGTTATTGAGCGGCGGGATTGGATTCAGTTTGAACTGATGGGTGCATCATGACAAAGGGCCTTATTGAACACGACGATGGCAAACATCGCTGCCCATGGCCCGGTATTGATCCGCTCTATGTTGCCTATCACGATACCGATTGGGGCGTGCCGGAATATGACGACCGCGCTTTGTTTGAAAAGCTCATTTTAGATTGCTTTCAAGCAGGATTGAGCTGGATCACGATTTTACGGAAACGTGAGAATTTTCGTGCGTCCTTTGACGGCTTTGATGCGGAAAAAATTGTACGATATTCGCCTCAAAAAATTGAAAGTCTTGTTCAGGATGCGGGGATTATTCGGCATCGCGGCAAGATCGAGAGCACGATTAAGAGTGCGCGCGTTTATTTGGACATTCAAGAAAAACAAGGTTTTTCAAATTATCTTTGGAATTTCACCGATGGGCGCGTTATTCAAAATACGCCTCGCAACATGGCCGATATTGCAACCGAGACGGAAGTTTCCGCGCGTATTTCAAAGGATTTGAAAAAGCGTGGTTTTAATTTTTGCGGCCCGACAATTGTTCACGCCTTCATGCAGGCGGTGGGTATGGTGAATGATCATCTCGTCGGATGTTTCCGGCATGAGGAGGTGAAGCTGTTGGAGCGGAAGTTCTGATGGAATCTTCTAAAAACGAACAACCGCGCGCTTGGCAGCGTATGTTATCGGGTCGTCGATTGGATTTGTTAAATCCTTCGCCGCTCGATATTGAAATTGAAGACATCGCGCATGGCTTGGCGCGTGTGGCGCGGTGGAATGGACAGACCATTGGTCCGGCGATTTTTTCCGTTGCGCAACATTCCTTGTTGGTGGAAGCGATTTTCTCCGATGATGGTAAGGCTACGCGTGATGAACAAATGGCGGCCTTACTCCATGATGCACCGGAATATGTGGTGGGCGATATGATTTCACCTTTTAAGGCAGTGATTGGCGGCGATTATAAAGCCGTCGAACTTCGACTTTTATCGGCAATTCATGTACGCTTTGGTTTGAAGGCAGATGTGCCGGATGCTTTAACAAAGCGCATAAAACAGGCGGATCAGATAGCAGCCTATCTAGAAGCAACGCAATTGGCAGGGTTTGGCGAGGATGAGGCCATGAACCTCTTTGGTAAACCACCTGTCATGAATCCTGATTATGATTTACTGGTAAAGCCTTGGACGGCTGAGGAAGCGAAGACACGGTTTATTGAACGATTTATAAGGTTGGAGACGCGCTGATGGCCAAGTTACACGTCTGTTCGCTGTCACGCTTACAAGAGACCGTTGATCGAACGGGCGCTAAACACGTCGTTACGCTGTTGACGGAAGCTGCAGGTGTGCCAAGCCCCAATGGCATTTTGCCGATGCAGCATCTCAAACTGATTGCCAGCGATATTACAGCGCCAATGGAAGGTCATATTCTTCCCGGTGCGGAGCATGTTGAGCAGTTGATTGCTTTTGTGAAGGCATGGGATCGTGTTGATCCTATGGTTATTCATTGTTGGGCCGGAATTAGCCGTTCAACCGCTTCGGCCTATATTGCGGCGAGCGTGCTTAATCCTGAATTGGATGATGTGCATTTAGCAACGCGGTTGCGGGCGGCTGCACCAAGCGCAACGCCCAATCCGCGCCTAATCGCTTTGGCCGATGCGATACTTGATCGGAAAGGTCGTATGATGGCTGCTATTGCCGATATTGGACGCGGTACAGATGCCTTTGAAGGCACGCCCTTTGAACTTGTCTATGATTGATTCTGATGCGTGAACATCATCCCGATACACCAATTGAGATTGGACTGGCCGCCGCCATTGTGGCGGTTGACGGCGATGCGCCACAAATTCTCGTGGGTCGCATTGAAGAGGGTGAGGATGGTTTGCCCTATGGGAGTTTCGATCCGCTCTCGCATCGAACGCTCGAGATTGCGCTGAGAGCGTTTGTGGCGGAGCAATCGGGTCTCTCGCTGGGCTATGTCGAGCAGCTCTACACCTTTGCGGATCGAGGACGACATGATCGCCCCAATGATGGCGCGCCGCATGTTGTTTCGATTGGATATCTTGCGTTGACGCGTGTGGCGGCTCAGGCCGAAGATCGCCCGAAGAAGGCGGCTTTTCGGCCGTGGTATCGGTTTTTTCCGTGGGAAGATTGGCGCGGTGGACGGCCTGCCATTCTGGATCGTGATATTTTGCCAAGGCTTAATCATTGGGCGCAAGATAGTGCGGCGGAAAAAGCAGAAATGAAGGCGAGGCCGCTTTCTCGGCTGGAGCGCCTTCGGTTTTGCTTTGGTACCGATTCAGGTCCATGGGACGAAGAAAAAGTACTTGATCGGTATGAGCTTCTCTATGAGGCAGGGTTGGTATTTGAGGCGGGACGCGATGGTCGCCCGGGCGCTACTGATCCTGATACGGCGAGACGGTTTGGCGAGCCGATGCGGCACGATCATCGCCGTATATTGGCAACCGCCATGGGACGGTTACGCGCTAAATTAAAATACCGTCCGGTTGTCTTCGAATTGATGCTGCCGAGTTTTACACTGACCGCGCTGCAAAGCACCGTTGAGTCCATTTCAGGTAGGCATTTGCATAAGCAGAATTTTAGAAGGCTTGTGGAGACGACGGCCCTTGTCGAGCCTACGGGAAGTCAAACAACGACGCGGGGAAGGCCTGCGGCTTTGTTCCGGTTCCGGCGCGATGTCTTGCAGGAAAGGCCAGCCCCCGGCTTGCGGGTTGGAAAACGCGGATAAAAAAATCCCTCCGAGACGCCAGGCGCCGGAGGGATTTTTGTATCTTTGTAAGAATTAGAGGCCGAGAATGCTTTCGGCGCTCGTGTAGGCTAGGCCCTGTGCGTCAGCAACGGCTTTATAGGTAAGCTTGCCATCATGGACGTTAAGACCATTACGCAGATGCTTGTCATCAATGGTTGCTTGTTTCCACCCTTTATTGGCGAGCGCTAAAGCAAAAGGCAGCGTGCCATTGTTCAGTGCGAAGGTTGAGGTGCGTGCGACGGCGCCTGGCATATTGGCGACGCAGTAATGAATGACGCCATCCACGACATAAGTTGGCTCGGCGTGGGTGGTGGCTTTTGACGTTTCGCAGCAGCCGCCTTGGTCAATAGCAACGTCAACGATGACGGAGCCGGGTTTCATGGTTTTGAGCATCGCGCGGGTGATCAGCTTTGGTGCTTCAGCGCCTGGGATCAACACGCAACCGATGACCATATCGGCGGTAGTCACGAGGCTGTTAACAGCGTCACGCGTTGAAAAGACGGTACGGACGGCGCCGTTGAATTGAGCAGAGATACGACGCAGTACTTCGGCCGAGCGATCAACCACGGTAACATTTGCGCCCATACCAAGCGCAATCGTTGCCGCATGGGTGCCCGAAACACCGCCACCCAAAATGACAACATTGCCTGCTGGCACGCCGGGGACGCCACCCAATAGAATGCCCAAGCCACCTTGGGCCTTTTCCAGACAATGTGCACCGACTTGCGGGGCCAAGCGGCCTGCAACTTCGGACATTGGCGTTAAGAGAGGAAGGCCGCCTGTTGGCGATGTGACCGTCTCATAGGCGATGCAGGTGGCACCCGAGGCCAAAAGATCTTTCGTTTGCTCAGGATCTGGAGCCAGATGGAGATAGGTGAAGAGGAGCTGTCCCTTGCGGAGCTTCTTACGCTCAACGGCGAGGGGTTCCTTGACCTTAACAATCATGTCAGCGCTGGCGAAAATCTCGTCGGCGGTTGCTGCAATGCTGGCACCTGCTGCGACATAGTCAGCGTCGGTCACGCCCGCGCCATTGCCTGCGTTGGTTTCAATCGTCACCTGATGGCCGTGATGGACGAGTTCGGCTACGGAGGATGGCACGAGGCCAACCCGAAATTCGTTGTTTTTGATTTCCTTTGGAACGCCAATATGCATGAGATCCTCCCCTTTATCCCGTTACCCGGTGACGCAATAGTTCCACAGGCGGAATGGAATCTCTCGCGAAAGACGGGTGCCTGCTGCCTTATTTAAAAAATTTTATGCGACATTTTAGTTAAAACATGGCAGAATATTCGAATGATTGAACTTGATGCGCGTGATCGTTCTATCCTTCGGCTGCTTCAGGCGGATGCCGGCATTACCAATGCCGATCTGGCCGAACGGGTGAATTTGTCGCAATCGGCCTGTTTGCGGCGGGTTAATATGCTGCATGAGCGCGGTTTGGTGCGCGGAACGGTGATGCTGCTGGATGAAAAGGCGGCAGGGCTATCGGGTACCGCCTTCGTTTTCGTGACGCTCGACCAGCAGGGCCGAAACAGCCTCGATGAGTTTGAGTCGGCCGTGGGCGAGCATCCGGAAATTCTGGAATGTTACCTTTTGGCAGGGACAGCGGATTATCTTTTGCGTGTCGTTTACGCCGATACGGCCGATTTTGAGCGGATTCATCGGAATATTGTCACACGACTGCCCGGCGTGGTGCGGGTGCAATCAACTTTGGCGCTTAGAACTGTGAAGCGGACAACGGCGTTGCCCGTCTAGTGTTGGCTTGCGTCTTTAATCGCCTTGGTCGATAAGGTTTCGACCTTTCGAGAAGGATTCGTACCCGTGTCTCAGTCTATTCCTGCTGATATTGCTGCTTTACCGTTTGAAAAGGCCTTGGCCGAACTGGAAACGATTGTTGGCCGCCTTGAAAAGGGTGACGTGCCGCTCGAGGATTCAATTGCGCTCTATGCACGGGGCGATGCGCTCCGGGCGCAATGCGAAACTTTGCTGAAAAAGGCCGAGGCACGGATCGAGAAAATCGCGCTCGATGCGCAAGGCAAGCCTGCAGGCACGACGCCGCTCGACGCCGAATAGCAAGACTGCAAGCCAGCGCTTGCATCAACTTCCTTGAAGATTGCGCGCGCTTAAGCAAAATAGCGGCTCACAAGGAGTATTGCCATGTCTGCGCCTGATCATGACGATCCAATTGCCGGAAATGCTTGGAGCTGCGATGCGATTGAAACCGTGATCGTGCCGCGTGCGCGGGACTTGGGCGGCTTTTCGGTACGGCGCGCGCTACCATCGGCGCGAAAGCAGATGGTAGGACCCTTTATCTTTTTTGATCAGATGGGGCCTGCGGAATTTTTGCTCGGCCAAGGTCTTGACGTGCGCCCGCATCCGCATATCGGGTTATCGACGGTGACCTATTTGTTTGATGGCGAAATTATGCATCGGGATTCCTTAGGCGTTGTGCAGCCTATTCGTCCGGGTGCGGTGAATGTCATGACGGCGGGGCGCGGCATTGTGCATTCGGAGCGGACGGCACCGGAAGAACGGGCTAAGGCTCCTAAATTGTTCGGCATTCAAACATGGGCGGCCCTTCCGGCCAGCCATGAAGAAGCGATGCCGGATTTCTCGCATTTTTCGGAAGCCGATTTGCCGCGTATTACGGGCGAGGGGAAACGCGTTCGAGTCATTATGGGGTCGCTTTATGGCGAAACCTCGCCAGTGCCTTTTCCATGGGATGTGATGTATGCGGAAGCGATATTGGCGCCCGGAGCGATTTTGCCGCTCGATCCAACCCATGATGAGCGGGCGATTTATGTTGTTTCCGGCGAGATCGATATTGCGGGCGACAGTTTTGGCGCCGGGCAATTGCTGGTGTTTAAACCGGGCGACCGAATTTCGGTATTGGCGCTTTCCAATGCTCGGCTCATGTTGATCGGCGGCGAGCCGATGGATGGCCCGCGTCATATTTGGTGGAATTTTGTCTCCTCCCGCAAAGAGCGGATCGAGCAAGCCAAAGCGGAATGGAAATCGGGTCGATTTGATACCGTGCCGGGCGAATACGAGTTTATTCCGCTGCCCGATTGATGCTTGGATTGGACTTGTCAGCGTAGACTTGCTTTAAGGCTTGAATGACCTCACGCCTTCGCGCCGATCTGTTGCTTGTTGAACGTGGCTTTTATGAAAGCCGCGCCCGCGCGCAATCGGCGATTGCTGCGGGGCTTGTGACGGCGAATGGTGTTGCCATCACCAAAGCATCCTCGACCATTGCAACGGACGCCGAGATTGTTGCCGGAGCGGAGCATCCTTGGGTTTCGCGCGGCGGGATTAAGCTTAAGGCCGCGCTGGATCATTTTAAGATTGCTGTATCCGGACGCTATTGTCTGGATATTGGCGCGTCGACGGGTGGCTTTACGGATGTGCTGTTAAAGCATGGCGCCGAGCATGTTGTGGCCGTTGATGTCGGCCACCATCAATTTCACGCTTCATTGGCGGATGATCAAAGAGTGACGTTGTTGGAAGGGATGGATGCGCGGCGGTTGACGCGCGATGATTTAATTCAAGCCCCTTCATTGATTGTTTTCGATGTGAGCTTTATTTCACTGTCACTCGTTTTGCCTCCTGTTTTGGCTTTGGCTGAATTAGGTTGTCTTTGTGTTGCACTGATCAAGCCGCAATTCGAGGTGGGTCGTGCCTTTCTCAAAAAGGGACTTGTGAAAGATGAGCTTGCCCGTGATGAGGCGGTTGAACGGATCAAGGCGCAGTTTATTGCTCTTGGCTGGTCTTGTTTGGGTTTGATCCGTTCTCCTATCGAGGGCGGGGATGGCAATATTGAAT
>JAPJMW010000154.1 GCA_026461505.1 Beijerinckiaceae bacterium | reverse complement strand
GGTCCCAAGGGTTCGGCTGTTCGCCGATTAAAGTGGTACGTGAGCTGGGTTCAGAACGTCGTGAGACAGTTCGGTCCCTATCTGCCGTGGGTGTAGGAGAATTGAGAGGATCTGCCCTTAGTACGAGAGGACCGGGGTGGACGTACCTCTGGTGGACCTGTTGTGGCGCCAGCCGCAGTGCAGGGTAGCTATGTACGGACGGGATAACCGCTGAAGGCATCTAAGCGGGAAACCCCCCTCAAAACGAGTTCTCCCTTGAGAGCCGTGGAAGACGACCACGTTGATAGGCTGGGTGTGTAAGCGCGGTGACGCGTTGAGCTTACCAGTACTAATCGCTCGATTGGCTTAATCGTTCTCATTTACAATGTCCGCTGGACAACCAGTTATAATCTTCGACTTCAATGTCGCTTGCTTGCATTCCCTGTCCTTTGCCGGCCTGGTGGCCTTTGCGAAGCGCCTAAACCCGATCCCATCCCGAACTCGGCCGTTAAACGCTTCAGCGCCAATGGTACTATGTCTCAAGACCTGGGAGAGTAGGTCGCTGCCAGGCCTGCTAAAGACAGGAATTCCCTCAACACGATACAAACACGCTAGTCTTGACGCGGAGTGGAGCAGCCATAGGGCTGAGCTCCGTGTAGCCCGCCCGATCAAATAAGACCGGGCTGAGCAATTAAGTTTCAAGGTTTATCGCGGGGTGGAGCAGCCCGGTAGCTCGTCAGGCTCATAACCTGAAGGTCATCAGTTCAAATCTGGTCCCCGCAACCAAGTTTTAAAACGTCGTGCCTTTGGTGGTGCGGCGTTTTTTTTCGTTCGTTCTGAACAGCTTCAAATCTGGGCCCTTCGCTTACGCTTCGGGCGTTCGTCATTCAAAACAGTCCACCGGACTGTTTTGTTGCGCTCGGCGCAACCATTCCTCACCCCACGCAACCAAGTTTTAAAACGTCGTGCCTTAGGTGGTGCGGCGTTTTTGCTTTTGGAGCAGGTTGTTCGTTCGTGTGCGACAAGAACCGCTCCTCACCCAACGCCACCAACTTATCACAACGCTATGTTTGTCCACCTAAGGTGGCGCTTCAGCTCGTTATGCGTGTGGGTGATAGCAGCCGTTCGCGGCCGCAGCACCCTGTTCAATCGGTTCCGATGCTCACAAAAAAATTCAATAAAATACTCTTATTTGGCCATCTTTTTCATGCAGTGCAAAAATTTTAGTCAGTATTTTGATGGTTTAATAAAAAATACGAGAAGTGATTGACGGCATCTCAATGAGCCTCTAGCGTGAAGCTAATAAATAAAAAAGCCTGACAAGGCCTTTAAGGGGATGGAATGCCGGTCGCACAAATTGCCGAGCCGATAACCAGTGCTAGCCCTCACAATGCCGCGCTCTCCTTGCGCGGGATGATGAAAGCCTTTGGCGGTACATTGGCCGTCAACGATGTTAGCTTTGACTTGCCCCGTGGCGAAATTCTCGCTCTTCTTGGTCAAAATGGCGCCGGAAAATCAACGGTTATCAAAATGCTGGCGGGTGTTTATAAGCCCGATGCCGGCGAAATGTTTATGGATGGCGCGCCGCATGATCCGCGGACCAAAGGCCATTCCATCGCTTTTATCCATCAGGATTTGGGCCTGATTGAATGGATGACGGTCGCCGAGAATATTGCGATGGCGCAGGGCTATCCTCGTCGTAACGGGCTTGTCGATTGGCAGGCTGTCGATGCAATGGCGCGCCGGTCTTTATCCATGATTGCCTATGATATTGATCCGCGCTTGCGGGTGAGTGATTTAACCCGCACGGAGAAATCGCTTGTCGCGATTGCGCGTGCTTTAGGCATTAATGCCAGCGTGCTGGTGCTGGATGAGCCAACGGCCAGCCTGCCGCAAGAAGACGTCAATCTTTTGTTTGATGTGTTGCGCGGCTTAAAAGCCCGTGGTGTCAGCATGATGTATGTTTCGCATCGCCTTGACGAGATTTTTGCGATATCGGACCGTCTCGTTGTCCTTCGTGATGGCAAGCTGGTGGATCAGCGCCTCACCTCGGAAGCCGATCCGGAAAGCCTGATCGCTGACATTATCGGGCGTCGGCCTGAAAGCGTGTTCGTGCGCCCACCTGCGCCTAGCGCTACACCTTTACTAAAATGCGAGGGGCTTTATGTCGGCGATATTGGGCCGATCAATTTCACCCTTCATGCTGGTGAGGTTTTGTCGCTTGTTGGCTTGCGCGGCGCAGGCCAAGAGCAAGTGGGCCGCGCCTTGATCGGGGATGATCCGGCCAAGCGAGGCAGCGTTACGATTAAGGGGCAACCTTTGCGTCATTCATCGCCCAATCAGGCGGTGCAATCGGGCATTGGTTTTGTTGCTGCCGACCGCGTGGCGGAATCGGTTGCTGCCGGGCTCTCCGTGCGAGAGAATATGTTTATCAATCCGGGTGCTGCGGGGAGGGGATTGTTTTCATCCCGTCATCCGTTGAGCGAGGCCAGTGAGAGCAAAGCGCTTGGTGCCGATATAGGCCTTTCGCCCAATAATCCTGAAGCGGCGATTGAAACGCTCTCGGGCGGCAATCAACAAAAAGTGGTGATGTCGCGCTGGATGCGCATTGGTCCTGATGTATTGGTGCTTGAAGATCCGACCGCAGGCGTCGATGTTGGAGCGAAAGCGGATATCTATCGTCTCTTGAGTTCAGCCTTGGCCAAAGGCCATGCGGTTTTGCTGGTATCGACGGATTTCGAAGAAGTCGCCGCCATTTGCCACCGCGCTTTGGTGTTCCAAGGCGGGCGAATTGTTGCAGAAATTGATGCGAGCGATCTTTCTGTTGAATCGATTACGCGGGCGACCTCGCTCGCCAATAAGGTGCATTGACCCATGAGTTCTTCGATCAAATCAACCGCTCTTGAGCCGACAAAAGCCGAATTGGAACGGCTGTCGACCGGTCAGAAATTATGGCGGTTGGCACCGGTGTATGGCTTGCCGATTTTTACCGTTGTGCTGATCGTGTTTTTCTCGATCATCCTGCCCGATACGTTTCCGACCATGTTGAATATGCGGTCGATCCTGAATGATAAATCGATCATCGCTATTCTTTCTTTGGCAGCGATGATTCCGATGATGGCGGGTCGTATCGATCTCACCGTCGGCTATGGCATCGTGTTATGGCATGTGCTCGCCATCGCTCTTCAAACCAAGATGGGTTTTAGCTGGCCGGTTGCATGCATCATCGTCATTTTGCTGGGTTGTGTCCTTGGGTTGATCAATGGCTTTCTCGTCGAGATGGCGCAGATCGACAGCTTTATCGCAACGCTCGGGACTGGAACGATCCTTTATGCGATTGCGTTGTGGTATTCCGAGGGACGGCAAGTCATCGGTGTTTTGCCGCATGGCTTTACGGACCTTTACGCGTCAATGCCTTTGGGTATTCCGATTTCAACCTTTTATGTCGCAGCGATCGCTTTAGCGCTTTGGGCGGTGGCCGAATATCTGCCGATCGGGCGTTATCTTTACGCGATTGGTGCTAATCAACGCGCCGCTTTGTTGAATGGTATCCCGACGCGCCGTTATGTGATCGGCAGCTTCGTGGCGTCAGGTGTCTTGGGCGCAATCGCGGGCATTTTGTTGGCTGCACGCCTCCGCATCGGACAGGCCAGTGTCGGTCTTGAATTCTTGTTGCCTGCGCTTGTGGGTGCGTTTTTGGGTTCGACCACGATCAAGCCCGGCCGCGTCAATGTGTGGGGCACGATTATGGGTGTTGCCATTTTGGCTATTGGTATTTCTGGCATCCAGCAATTGGGTGGCGATTTCTATATTGAGCCTTTGTTTAATGGCGTGACGCTTTTGATTGCAATCGGACTTGCGGGCTACGCTCAACGGCGCCGCGGCAGTGTTACCCATACGCGTACCCAACAACCCCATTCGCCAACCCCGCCGACTGCATAAGCAGAGGCTGGATTGGCTCCCACCCTTCACGCTCATCAATGGCGCGAAGTTCAACGATAACCGGAGGACGACCAATGAAACTTAAGCACTCTTTGGCGCTGTTAGCCGCCACTGTCGCGCTGCCAATGATGGCAATTGCGGCACATGCTGACGCCGTTTCTGACGCACAGAAGACGGTTGATACCATGAGCACGCCAAATGCGCCTTGGACTGGCCCGACAACGGGTCCGAAGGCCGCAGCTGGTAAGACCATCATCTATGTGTCGACCAACCAGAACAATGGTGGTGCACTCGGTGCTGGTAATGGCGTGAAGGAAGCAGCTGCCAAGATTGGCTGGACCTTCAAGCTCATCGACGGCAAGGGCTCGGTTTCGGGTCAGGCTTCCGCTATGGCACAGGCCATCGCTTCTAAACCAGACGTGATTGTTCTTGGCGGCGTTGATGCTAAGGAACAAGCAACGGCGGTTGAAGAAGCCGGCAAGCAAGGCATCGTGATCATCGGCTGGCATTCTTATGCTCACCCAGGAGCGCATGAAAAGCTACCAATCTTCAACAACATCACAACCGATCCAATCGAAGTGGCAAAGTCCGCTGCAGCGTTCCCATGCGCCACGACGAAGGGTGCTGTCGGCGCGGTTGTTTTCACCGACTCGAACTATGAAATCGCCGTTCGCAAGTCGAACGCTATGGCCGATTACATCAAGGCTTGCGGTAATTCGAAGGTTCTCGAAATCGTCGATACCCCATTGGCGGAAGCTTCAACCCGTATGCCACAGCTCACCACCGCTTTGCTGCAGAAATACGGCAAGGCTTGGACGCATGCGCTGTCGATCAACGATCTGACCTTCGACTTCATGGCACCTGCACTTTCAGCAGCTGGCATCAAGGGTGATGGCAATCCAATCGCGATCTCGGCTGGTGACGGCTCGGAAGTTGCTTTCCAGCGTATCCGCTCCGGCGAATATCAGGCTGGCACCGTTGCCGAGCCTCTGAATCTTCAGGGCTGGCAGATTGTTGACGAAGCCAATCGCGCGCTCAACAAAGCCAAGGAAAGCGGCTTCGTTGCCCTTCCGCATCTCTTCCTCCCATCCAACATCAAAGCGGATGGCGGACCGAAGAATACGTACGATCCAGACAATGGCTATCGTGACGTTTATGCCAAAATCTGGGGCAAATAAGGTTTAAGATAAAGAGCGCGGCGGGGGAAACTCCGCCGCGTTTTTCTTCACCGAGAACAACCGCAGCGATTTCGTTCCGACCCGAAATTCCTCCGTCTGTTTTAAAATCTGATGCAATGGAGTTCATCAATGTCATCCCAGAATTTACCTAAGCCCAATGCCGCGAAAAACATGACGCTCATTGGTCATTCGGACCAAGGCGGGCGTCCGGATGGCGTGCAGTTGATGGTCAACAAAGGCCACGCCTTTATCGGTCATATGTTCTCGAAAGGTTATTCGGTGGTGGATTGCACCAATCCACGCGATCCGAAGCCTGTTACCTATGTGCCAGCACCGCACAACACATGGAACATTCACCTTCAAACGCATGGCGATTTGCTACTCGTGATCCATGCGAAAGACATGTTCGCCGCTGCCGAATTCCAGGATGAAAAAGCCTATTACAAAGGCGCGCTCGGCGAGAAGGTCGGCACAGCCAAAGCGTCTACCGCACCGGTTCGCGATTGGTCGGCGGGCATGGCCGTTTACGATATCAAAAACCCGAAAGAGCCTAAGCAAATTGGCTTTATGCCGGTTGAAGGCGGTGGCGTGCATCGCATCTGGTATACGGGCGGACGTTGGGCCTATGTCTCGGTGCTGCTTGATGGTTTTACCGATTATATTTTCATGACGGTCGATATGGCCGATCCGACCAATCCGAAGCCAGCCGGAAAGCTATGGCTTGACGGGATGAACACGGCGGCGGGTGAGAAGATTTCGTGGGCCGCCAATAAGCGCTTTGGTCTTCACCACGCAACTGTCAGCGGTGATACGGCTTACGGCGCATGGCGCGATGCGGGTCTTGTGATGATTGACGTGAAAGACCGCGCCAATCCATCGCTTATTCTCCACAAAAACTGGTCACCTCCGTTTAATGGCGGCACACATAATTGCTTGCATTTGCCGGATCGTGATTTGTTGGTCGTGCTCGATGAAGCGGTGCTTGATGATTATGAAGACGGCTTCAAGCCGATCTGGCTGTTCGATGTGCGTGAGCCCACCAATCCGGTTTCGATTTCGACACTACCAACACCGCAAGAAGCCGATTATCGTCATAAAGGCGGCCATTTTGGTCCCCATAATATTCACGAAAATCGCCCCGATGCGTTCGTGTCGTCGACGACGATTTTCGCCACGCTGCAAAATGCCGGTATTCGCGTCTATGATATCAAGAATGAATATCGTCCCGAAGAAACCGCCTATTTTGTACCACCAAAGCCACCTAAGCTGATTGATGGTCGGCCCAATCGCCCGCTCGTCATTCAAAGCTGCGACGTCTATGTCGATAAAGAAGGTCTCGTTTACTCCAACGATTATAATGGCGGCCTCTATATTCTCGAATATAAAGGCTGAGCTGTTTTAGGTTGATCTGATTGATGCAATGAAAGCCATTGAACGGAGGCGTCTCGATCTTGGGGCGCCTCTTTGTTTGTCTCTTAGTAAAGTGAACGTCCTATGCCCATTCAACTCTATGCCTTCGCCCTTGGTGCCTTTGCTATCGGTACAACCGAATTCGTGATCATGGGCCTGCTGCCGCAAGTGGCTGCGGATTTAGCGATTTCCATTCCGGTGGCGGGATTACTGGTCACGGGTTACGCGCTTGGTGTTGTTGTTGCGGCACCGATGATGACGCTTGGCACAACCAAAGTGGATCGCAAGACCTTGCTTGTGAGCCTGATGAGCCTGTTCTTCATCGGCAATTTAATGGCGGCCCTTGCACCTAATTACGCTGTGCTCTTGGCGGGACGCATTGTTTCCTCGTCGATGCATGGTGCGTTTTTTGGCGTTGGCTCGGTTGTGGCAGCGGGCCTTGTCGCCAAGGAAAAACAATCACGTGCTATTGCACTGATGTTTTCGGGACTTGCCCTTTCCAATATTATTGGCGTGCCGCTCGGCACAGCACTTGGTCAGGCCTTGGGATGGCGCGCTACCTTTTTCGTTGTGAGCCTACTGGGCCTTGCCGCCGGAAGTTTCTTGTTTGCCGTGCTTAAGCCGCAGGCCGCGGATTCCTCGGGCAGTATCGCTAATGAAGTATCGGCGCTTGCGCGTCCGCGGGTTTGGCTGGCGCTCGGCACGACCACTTTCGGCTTCGGCGGTGTGTTTGTCGTTTGGACCTATATCGCCCCGATCTTAGGCACAGCGACGGGCCTGTCGCCTGAATGGATTACTGGTGTGCTTTTTGTATTCGGCATCGGATTGACGCTTGGCAATCATTTTGTCGGACAATGGGCGGATAAATCCCTGTCATTGGCGCTTGTCGGTGTGCTTGCCGCGCTTATTCTTTTGCTGGCGCTTTTTTCGGTAACGATGAATTCTTTTGTTCCTGCAACGATCACCATCTTTTTTCTGGGTGTTGCTGCTTTCGGTACCATCCCGCCTTTGCAAATGGGGATTATGGAAGCGGCCAAAGGCGCACCCAATTTGGCTTCCGCCCTCAATATTGGTGCCTTCAATTTGGGCAATGCCGGTGGTGCATGGGTCGGTGGATTATTGATCGGCGCGGGTTATCCCTCGCCAGCTTTAGCGCTTGCGGCGGCAGGCGTCAGCTCGATCGGATTGGTGTTTGCAATCCTTTCCCGCTCCTCGTTGATCCGCTAAGATATCGGGCTGGTTTACTGGCAGTATTGATAGTCGGATTTAATGCATTGCGCGAAAAGAGTTTCGGCATGTTCGCGCTGTTCATGCGATAATCCGGCCTCGACCTTTTCTTTAAACTCGCTGGCGTCCTTCCAGCCATTGACCTCGGCCAAATGGGCCATGACAACTGCCATAACGGGATCCCGATCCGCGCCTTTGCCACGATAGAGCAAAGTCGCGATTTCGTATGCGGCGAAGGCGTTTTTTTGTAAGGCCGCTTTGCGATACCATTTCACGGCCTGAAAATAATTTTTCTCGACGCCTTGCCCCCATTCATGCGCATAAGCGAGATGCATTTGCGCCAGCGCATGGCCTTGTTCGGCGGCGGCCGTGTACCATTTCACAGCGGTCGTCAGATCTTTGTTGAAAGCCTTACCGTGCTCAAACATCGCGGCCATTTGATATTGCGCTTCGGCATTGCCTTTCCGCGCCAAGGGCTCAACGATGACGGCCGCACCGGCATAATCGCCCTGATTATAAGCGGCATAAAACCCATAGAGATCATTCGCCTTTGCGGGGCTTTGCGCCATGCCGCATAGCAGCCCAATCCATAAGGATAAAACGCATAGCTGCATCCGATACTGCATCAATCTTGATCCTGTTGTATTTATCGGTCATGCGCCGAAACATGGGATAACCATGCCATGAGCAACTTATACGCGCAATATGACGAATATTGTGAGCCTATAGCTTGACGCGGCTTGAAATCCTATCCCGTGCCATTTTCATTCGGTGATGGTCTGTCGCTTGGGAATCGGGCATCGTGTCTTATCGCCTTAACGAGGAAGACTTACCCAATGAGCCATGCCGTCACCTTTTCAACCATATCCCTTGCCGCCGCTGAAAAGCTCGCCGATGAAGCCTTGGCCCATGCCCGTCTAAAGGGGTGGAAGGTCGCCGTTGTGATTGCCGATCACGCGGGCGTTCCCGTGGTGGTTAAACGCATGGACGGCGTTAATGCCATTACCGGTGAAATCGCGCTCGATAAAGCATACACCGTGGCCCAATTGCGCCGGACAACAAAAGCTTTGTCGGAGCGTATGACAGCCTCGGCCGATCTGACGATGGGCATGGCCAATCGTCCGCGGTTGATGGCGTGGCAAGGCGGCGTTCCGATTGTCGAAAACGGCACCGTTATCGGTGGCATTGGCGTCTCTGGTGCAGCCGGCCATGAGGATGCGGAATGTGGTGAAGTAGCCCTTGCATCGCTCGGATTGACCTCGGCATAATCAATGCTATCGCAATCGCCTTTGCTACGGCGATCGCGGAAAGGCAGGGCAAGACGTGACAAAATCCGATCTGACCGACGACATTAAAACACGGGCGGCGTGGCTCTATTATATGGAGGACATGACGCAGGATCAGATCGCGGTGGCGTTGGGCCTTACCCGCGTTCGTGTTCTAAAAATTCTCACCGCCGCTCGCCAATCAGGTCTCGTGCAAATTCGGGTTACATCGTCGCTCAGCCATTGCGTTGAACTGGAGCGCGCGGTTGAAAAGAAATGGGGCGTCGAGCGCGCCATCATCATTCCAAAACCGATGGATGAGACGCGCACTTCAGCGCTTATCGGCTCCATGCTCGGCGCTTATCTTTCCGATGAACTTGCCGACAACATGACGATTGGCCTCGGCTGGGGGGAAACACTGAATGCTTGTTTGCCCTCGCTCAACGCCTTGGCGCTTAAGGGTGTTAATATCATTTCACTGCTTGGCGGATTGTCGAAAGTAGGCGCCTATAATCCAACCGAATTTGCCTGGCGCTTCGCCGACAAAGTGGGCGCAAATTGCTATCTGATGGCGGCTCCGATTTATGCTCCTGACAAACTGATCCATGATGGGTTGATTAACCATCCGGGAATTGTTGAAGTCTGTCGCCGTGCTGAACATTTAGACCTTGCGATTGTCAGCGTCGGCCATCTTAATCCGGGCTCGACGCTCGCAGGTCTCGAAGTGCTCGATCAAGACACGCTTGATGCTTTACAAAAGGCAGGAGCCGTGGGTGATTTCTTTTGCCGCTTTATTGATAAAGACGGACAACCAATTGATCATCCTATCAATGACCGTGTTGTCGCGGTCGATATCGCTTCCGTACGCGTGGCCAAGAAGAAAATTCTCGCTTCAGGTGGCGCGCAGAAAAAGCTCGGCGTGGCAGCAAGCCTAAAAGTGGTGAAGCCTACTGTTTTGATCACCGATGAAACGGTGGCTGAATATTTGATGACGCCGGACGCTTAAGTGTTGTGGACGGCTTCGTTTTCACGATGCCGCCGTCGGGTCAGGCGATCCATCAATAAATAAATCACGGGCGTCGTATAAAGCGTCAAAATTTGCGAGAGCAAAAGGCCGCCGATAATCGTCACTCCCAGCGGTCGGCGCAATTCGGCCCCGGGCCCCATCGCCAATAAAAGCGGTAAAGCGCCTAACATCGACGCCATCGTCGTCATCAAAATCGGGCGAAAGCGAACGCGACAGGCTTCCGTCATGGCGGCCATTGCTGATAGATCAATCTCGCGTCGGCGCGATTGCGCGAAATCGACCAAGATAATGCCATTCTTCTTCACAATGCCGATGAGCAGAATAATGCCGATAATCGCAATTAGGCTTAGTTCCAAACCCGCCGCCTTCAACGCAAGCAAGGCCCCCAAAGCCGCCGAAGGCAATGTCGAAAGAATCGTAATCGGGTGAATAAGGCTCTCATAAAGAATACCTAAAATCAGATAGACCGCGAGAACAGCAGCCAAGATCAGCAAAGGCTGCGAGCCTGCCGATGTCGCAAAGGCTTTCGCATCGCCCGCGAAATCAGAATTCACCGTCTCGGGTAAATGTAAATCGAGAATTGCGCGTTTTACTGCCGCCATCGCCGCGTCCTGCGTTACGCCTTCCGCCATGTCATAGGTAATCGTCACCGAGGCGAACTGGCTTTGGTGGTTGATGGCCAAAGGCTGTAACCCGCGGCTCATATGTGCGATGGTTTCAATCGGGATTTGAACGCCTTTTGCGCCGGGAACATATATGCCCGATAAATCACTCGGATCGGATTGGTTGTCTTTGTTCACCGCCAAAACCGTTTTGTACTGGTTGCGCGGCCTATAAAAAGTGGTGATCTGTCTTTGCCCAAAAGCGTCATTTAAGGCTGCGTCAATATCCGTAAATTTCACGCCCAATCGCGCGGCGCGAACGCGATCAATGGTCAAATTAAGCTGCAATCCGCCGCTCGTTTTATCGGTTGAAACATCGGCGAGCTCGGGTGCTGCTTTCAACGCCGCTTCGGCCTTGGGTCCCCATTCTTGCAAGGCTTTTAAATCCTGCCCCCACAGCGTGAATTGCATCGGCGATTTACCCGAGCGCGCGCCAGCACGAAAATCTTGCGCGGACGCCATAAACAATCGAATTCCTACAATACCCGCCGTTGCTTTTCTAAGACGCGCCACAATCGTAGCGCTCGATTCTTGGCGCTCGCTAAAGGGCTTTAAGCTTACCAAAAGCCGCCCTTGATTAACGGTTGAAAGTCCGCCCGATGCGCCAATGAAGGATGCAACGCCGGAGACGGATGAATCAGCACTGACAATATCGCTGATCTTTTGTTGCAGAGCGCTCATGCGCGCGAAGGAAATATCGGGAGCAGCTTCGGTTGAGCC
Source organism: Beijerinckiaceae bacterium (assembly GCA_026461505.1). Taxonomy (GTDB): domain Bacteria; phylum Pseudomonadota; class Alphaproteobacteria; order Rhizobiales; family Beijerinckiaceae; genus CAIUPE01. The sequence continues at coordinate 4,355 of JAPJMW010000154.1, read as the reverse complement.
AAAAATCAACCCTATATCATCTTGCGGGAAGAAGCCTTTAGGCAGGGTGCGAAACAGATTAACCGTTGCCGCAATCACCAAACAAAAGACGACCAGTGTAATCCAAGGATGACGAAGCACAGGCTTGAGTGAAAGGGCATAAAGCGCGGCCAAGCCATCAAGCCCTGTTTCAATCCATCGGTCGAGCCAATAGGGCTTCGTATCAATCGAGCGCTGCCGCATCAGTTTCGAACAGATCACCGGTGCGATGGTGAGCGAAACAAAGGTTGAAACCACAATCGCGAAGACAAGCGTCAAGGCAAATTCGCGGAACAAGCGCCCGATAATCCCTTCCATGAAGATCATCGGAATAAACGCCGCGCCAAGCGATAGGCTGATCGAGAGAACGGTAAAGCCCAATTCCTGCGCGCCCTTTAAGGCGGCGGTGAGTGGCGTATCGCCTGCTTCAATATGGCGATGGACATTTTCAACGACAACGATGGCGTCATCGACCACAAAACCAACCGCAATTGTAATTGCCATCAAAGAAAGCGTATCAAGCGTAAAGCCTGCAACCCACATCGCCGCAAAACTGCCAGCGATGGAAAGCGGAACCGAAACACCAACGGCAATCGTCTGCGCGCGGCTGCGCAAAAAGACGAGCACAACGCCCATCACCAATAGAATGGCGACGAGCAGTGTCTTCATTAAATCGCGAATAGAGGAGCGGATGGATTCGGTTCGATCCGTCAGCGTGCTGATTTTAACCCCCGCCGGAATCCAGCGTCCGAGCTCCGGCAGAAGCGCTTTCACCGCATCAACCGTTTCGATCACATTGGCGTCAGGCTGTTTGGTGATTTGCAAAATAACGGCAGGCTTGCCGTTAAACCATCCGGCGGCGCGGTTGTTTCGCACGCCTTGTTTAATATCCGCGATATCGCCCAAGCGGATTGCTGCTCCATTGCGATTGGCCACAATGATCGATTGATAATCATCAGGCGTTTGCAATTGCGCGTTGGATGCCAGCATTTCCGTTCGATGATTGCCTTCAAAAGCCCCAAGCGGGCCAAGCGCATTGGCATTCACAATTGCTGTGCGAACAGTATCAATGCCAACGCCAATGGCGGCCAATCGATTGGGATCAAGGCTGATCCGGATGGCGGGTTGTTCGGCCCCATTCACGCTGACTTCCGCTACACCCGCGACTTGGCTGAGGCGTTGCGCAATCACCGTATCAGCGATGTCATATAGCTCGCTGTTTGGAATGGTATCCGAGGTAAGCGCTAAGACCAAAACCGGAAAAGCCGCAGGGTTTAGTTTTCTGACCAGCGGCAAAGCGGGCAGGTCAGACGGTAAATCATAGGCCGCTGCATTAATGGCGGCTTGTATATCGCGCGCGGCTTTATCGACGGGGCGGTTGATGTCGAATTGCACCGCAATCGCGGTTGCGCCCAGTGAGCTTGTTGACGTGATTTCGGTGACACCAGCAATGGAACCCAATTGCCGCTCTAACGGTGCGGCGACGGTTGTCGCCATCGTCTCGGGATCGGCACCGGGCTGCGTCGCCGTTACGCGCAAGGTCGGCAAATCAACCGACGGTAGGCTCGCAACAGGTAAAACGAAAAAGGCCAATGCACCCGCAAACAAAATCCCCATGCCGAGTAAGGAGCTCGCAACGGGTCTTTTAATAAACAGGCTGCTAAACCCGCTCATGGCGTAACCTTTTTACCGCCACGCCATTTTTCGAGCACGAGGAAAATTACAGGCGTCGTATAAAGCGTCAGGATTTGGCTGAGCATCAGCCCGCCAATAATCGTCACACCCAGCGGGATACGAAGCTCCGAGCCCGCACCATGCGCGAAGGCTAACGGCACAGCGCCAAAGAGTGCTGCGAGTGTCGTCATCATAATCGGCCTAAAGCGTAAGCGGCAGGCTTCGACAATCGCCTCATAGGCAGTGCGGCCTTCTTCACGCTCTGCCGTAATCGCAAAATCGATCATCATGATCGCATTTTTCTTCACAATGCCCATTAAGAGAACAATGCCGATCAGCGCGATTACCGACAAATCATTTCCCGTCAAAGACAAGGCCAAGAGTGCGCCAACGCCTGCGGAGGGCAGCGTCGATAAAATCGTGATCGGGTGGATATAGCTTTCATAGAGCATGCCCAGTACGAGATAGATCACGATCACGGCTGCCAAAATCAGCCACACTTCACTCGCCAGCGCGCGTTGAAATTCGGCGGCATCGGCGGTGAAATTTCCGACCAGAAGCGATGGCACATCAATGGCTGATTGCGCTTCCGCCATGGCCGCAACAGCCTGATCGAGTGACGTATTGCGCGCCACATCAAAGCTGAGCGTATAGGCGGGGAATTGCTCTTCATGCGCTAAAACAAGCGGCGCGGTATCGCGCGTCAGCGTCGCAAACGCAGACAAAGGAACTTGCGCACCGGCGCTTGTCGAAACATAGAGCTTGCTCAAAATCGCCGGATCCGTCTGGTCGCGTGCGGCGGCTTCCATCACCACGCGGTATTGGTTCGATTGTGCATAGATGGTTGATATTTGCCTTTGGCCGAAGGAGTCGTTCAGCGTGTCATTGACAAGCTGCATTGATACGCCAAGCCGCCCGGCCTTCTCGCGATCGATATTCACATAGGCCCGTAAGCCACCGCTCGGTGTTTCAGTCGCTACCTTCGTAATACGCGGATCTTTCGCCAATGCGGCGAGCAAGCGATCCCCCCAGAGAGAGACGAGATCGGCATCAGCCCCTGTTAATGTATATTGATAGCGCGCTTTGCTGGTGCGCGTTGCAATCTCGACATCTTGGACGGGCTCTACATAAAGCCGCACGCCTTTCACGTTTTGCTCAATCGTCGTCAGACGTTGCGCGATCACCGCCGCGCTTTCACTTCTCGTCGTGCTTGGGGTGAGTGCCACCATCATATGCGCGGCATTCAGCGTCGCATTTTGTGCGCCCACGCCCAAGACGCCGACGACATGGGTTACAGCAGGATCAGATTTGAGCGCGTGGCTTACTTCATCTTCCAAACGCTTCATCTCAGTGAAGGAAGCATCCGGTGAGGCTTCCAGCACGATGCTAATCAGCCCCGTATCTTGATCGGGTAAAAAGCCCTTCGGCATCCCGATATATAATGCAGAGGTGAGCGCCATCGTCGCAAAGGTAAGCGACAGCATCAAAACGGGACGGTTTAGCGCCCAGCCCAGCGTATTCTCATAAAGCTGCGCCATAGCGTTTACGGGCCATTCAACCATACGCCGCCAGCGGCCTGTTGATTGTTCTGGAACATGACGCAGCAGATAGGCACACATCATCGGCGTCAGCGTTAGCGATATAATCGCCGATACAATCACCGCAATAGACAGCGTCAACGCGAATTCGCGGAACATGCGGCCGACAAGGCCCGTCATAAACAAAAGCGGGATAAACACCGCGATCAGCGAGACGGTGAGCGAGATCACCGTAAACCCAATCTCGCCCGCACCCTTTAATGCGGCGGCAAGCGGGTGGTCCCCGTCTTCGATATGGCGCGCGATATTCTCGATCATCACAATCGCATCATCGACGATAAAGCCCGTGCCAATGGTCAGCGCCATCAGTGACAGATTATCGAGGCTAAAGCCTGCAAACCACATCACGCCGAAGCTCGCGATGATCGACAGCGGGAGCGTAATGCCCGCAATCACCGTCGCACGCACCGAGCGCAGAAAAAGAAGCACCACACCAACGACAAGGATAATGCTCACCAAAAGCGTCACACCGACATCGCGGATAGAGGCGCGGATTGTTTCCGTACGGTCTTGCACAATATTAAAGGAAACGCCCATCGGCAGCGTGCGTTTTAATCGTGGTAAAGCCGCTTTAACGAGATCAGCCGTTTCGACGACATTCGCACCTGGTTGCCGTCTGATGTCGAGAATAACGGCTGCTTCCGATTGATGCGTGGCCGCCACGCGATCATTTTCTAATCCGTCGGCAAGGCTGGCAATATCGCGCAGCAAAACATTGGCGCTGTTGCGCGAGGCGATCACGATGGTTTGGTACGCCTCCGCCGTGCTGATTTGATCATTCGCCGCAATCGTATAGCTCTGCTCGGCGCCATCCAGCGAGCCTTTCGGGGCTGCGATATTGGCGCCAATGATGGCATTGCGCACATCTTCAACACCAATTTTATAGGACGCCAACCGTTCGAGATCGAGTTTGATGCGCACAGCTGGTCGTATGCCGCCTTCAACCGCCACACGGCCAACACCGGATATTTCGCTGAGCTTCGGCGCCAAAATCGTGTCGGCAAAATCCGATAGCCCGCGCAGAGAAACAGTCGATGAGGATAAAGCCAAAGTGATAATCGGCTG
>JAPJMW010000153.1 GCA_026461505.1 Beijerinckiaceae bacterium | reverse complement strand
GATTTGCACTGGGTTTCCCCCGTACACGCGGGGATGGTCCCTGTTGATAGTTCTCCGCATCTTGAGCCTGTTGGTTTCCCCCGTACACGCGGGGATGGTCCCAACGCACAGGTTTCGGGTTGGACTATGGTAACGTTTCCCCCGTACACGCGGGGATGGTCCCTACAATGCTTCGACTATCAACAAGTACTCTGAGTTTTCCCCGTACACGCGGGGATGGTCCCGGAGACGTTATTGATGGCACTAGGATCTCAAGGTTTCCCCCGTCCACACGGGGATGGCCCCTTCTAAGGAGTGAACCATGAAGGGTCACAAAGGTTTCCCCCGTCCACGAGGGGATGGCCCCATATTCGCCGCCGGCTGCAACGAGAGGTACAGGTCCCCCTGAAGCGCTTGGCTTTAGTGGCCCGGACTGAAGTTTAGTTTTCAGCGGGCCCGAAGCGCTTGCAAGTGTATTCGGGGTGGGCTGTACGGCCAAAAGTGACGCGTTATACCTGCGAGGGGTCACGCTCGCTTGAGATTCACGCCGGAGTTTTTTTGACTGAACAGCAATTAAATACTTTAAATATCAACCTTCTAATTGATTAGAAAATTAATTTTTATCAAAGATCGTTCGTAAGTTGGCTTATAAATCTTATGAGCCATTAATTTATAATATAAGAGCCGTCAGACTCTATTTCCGGAATGGATAGCCCATCACGTTTAAACATTTCTGTTAATGCTCGCACTAATGGATTAACACTTTCAACTTTGTTGTCGGACCGTAATGACGCTTGAAGACCATCAGGATCAGCAGACGTATCGCCCATAGGCCATAATGCTTGACGAGCCAGTCGTCGTTTTTGTTGCATTAAGCTTTGTAAAAGACAATCAAAAGAACCTTCGCAGTAGTTTGGATGAATTGCCATCGGAATGTGGATGGTAACACCTTTGCTCTGCCCAATTCGATGTATTCGATCGTTACATTGTTCTTCAACCGCAGGGTTCCACCATCTTGACAGATGTATAACGTGAGTTGCGGCAGTTAAAGTTAACCCAGTGCCAGCGGCCTTTGGCCCAAGAACTAATAAGTCAAAACCTTCAGATAAATTTAGGTTCTCCTGAAAAGTATTGACTATTTTCTGTCGCTTTAGGATTGGCGTGTCGCCATTGATAATTTCTACATTAGGAAGACGGTATCTTTGACGAACTATTTCAGCAAAGCGGAATTGAAGCTCGCGATGTTCGATAAAGATTAATGCTCGCTCTCCATCATTTTTTAATCGATCTAATATATCAAACGTGGCCTTGAGACGTCCGGACGCATTTATAAAATCATGATCTTCCGAGCCAACATTATCACCCGGATGTACCGAAACAGAACGTATATGGTTCAACATTTTTAACGAAGCCCCGGCTCCACCTTCTGCTAGTTTTTGTCTAGCAAGATCGTAGCGTGATGCTTGCAGTGGTGGCATTAGTCTAGGGTGGATGCGTCTAGTTTTTTGCGGAAGGTCGCGTGCAACTTTATCTTTAGTTCTTCTAATTCCAAGAGAAGGCTTTCCCCCTACTTGATGGAAAACGCGGCTGTGAAGCTCTGACATATTTTCTTCATTAGGTTCAGAATATCGGTTTCGGAATTCAGCACCGCTCCCCAATGACCCCGGCGCTAATATATCCATGATTGTCCAGAGATCGGTTGATGTATTTTCAATAGGCGTGCCAGTCAGGCCTATTCGAAAATTAGCATTCATGGCCTTTACAGCCTTCGCACGGAGCGTATTTTCGTTTTTAACAGCCTGCATCTCGTCGCAGACCATCACAGAAAATGGAATAGCTCCAAGCGAGTGTTGGTAGTTTGTTAATGTCGTATAAGTTGTAAGTATCCAAAAACGATGAGCCCTTCCTTCGGATATAGCTTCATGAAGCCAGCTCAAATCCAATAGTGGCATCCCTCTATCAGTATCAACACCTGTAACGCCTCGACGCTTATTGGTTGCCGTGGCCGCTCCATAAAGCCGCTCCAAGCGACCAAAACCACCCTCCACAACATGCCTCTCTACTTCCTCCTCCCAATTCACCAAAAGAGAAGTTGGCGCTACAACTATAACCGGCCCTAGGTTTGCTAAGGCGGATTGTCGAGCGTGTTCTTTTAGCCACGCGAGAAATGCAATTGTCTGAAGCGTTTTTCCTAATCCTGGTTCATCAGCATTAAGAATACCTGGTAAACCCGAGCGCCAAGCGGCAACCTGCCATTGGAAGCTCTCAACTTGATGTTGCTTAAGTGGAGTTATAATAGACGTCGGTGAATTATCAGATTGCGATGAAGTACGCGGTTTGAGGTCTGCAGTCCAAAGTAGATCATTTGTGTTGTCTAAAGTGCCTAGAACAAGCGGAGAAAATTTATCTTTAGTTTCCAGAACATTTGTCGTTAACTCTTTTTCTTGTTTCAATTTTAATAATGCATCGACCGCGATTATTCGTTCTGGTGTAATTTCGACGCTCTGCTCTGCGATTTCGATATTTGGTAAATCTGTCTTCAGATTATCTTTCATCTTATCGAGAAGCGCCTCGAGCTGTGGTCTCTCCATCTCTTTAAGTTTTTCAGTTACTGTCGTAGAAAAAATTTCTGGCAACCAAGTTGTTCCGCTAGTTCCTGCTCCTTGATCGGAAGACACCCAACGCTCGACGCCAGTAACACGTTCGGAATACTCGTGAGTTTCTACTAACCTTGAACCAGCAGCTTCTTCTATTATTTGTTCTTGGGAAGCTGGACCAAGATTAACAAAAGTTGGATCATTTTCTAATTCCTTGGTAACTGCTTTTGAAATAAATAATCGGGGATTTGCGACAAATGCTCGCTTCTCTTCCCGCGGAGCTTTTACTGCACGGGCTATCTCACGGAGCATCGGCGCTGCTGCCCGGTCAACAACCATATATGTATTATTTCCTAACTGATAAGCCGGTCTGTAGCCAAGACTATGCAATTTATGTTGGAATATAGCCAATGGTTCTTCTGAAAATTCGCCATCGGCTTCCATTATTGTATCATCATTTATACCGCGTTCCGATAAACTATTACTCGAAAATGGAATTACGTCGAAATCAATCATATTTTTACTTGGCGAGATTGAAAACCGATCTACGAGCTTTACATTAAGACCTTTGAGAAATGCCGTCATAGCAACGCTGGCAACTCTACTTGTAATTTCTAGAGCAGAATTTACTTCTTCCGCAGGCTCCAGTGCTTGTCGAAATTCTGCTAATGCGGACCAGTGTTCTTCAAATGCCGCTGTTGCCGAAAAGCCATCGGCTAAATCCAGCGCACGCTTAATCCAAAGCGGAATACGGCGATGTCCTTCCGCTGTCTTAAGAATACTGCCTTGTCTCGACGGAAATACTCTTTGGCCACTTGATATCCATTCATAACGAAGTTTAAAATCTGGTTGTCCCACTAGTCCCGTAGCGTCAGTGCGCAATGTTAAATGTATATCTGGGGGAAGGCCTAGCGCCTGAGCTGACTTTGCATTGAGAGAAGCAGCGGCATCATGTGATAGAGTAATATAATCCTTCTGAAAATTAACTGACCCTTCATTTAAGTTTTCGAAAGCACGAAGGTCCGCAATAGCAAGCATAAGCTCTTGTTCAGCTTCATCTAATTCATCAAATTTGATCGGCTTAGACCGTCGACCAAGTAAACGTTTTAAAAAACCAGCACCCGACTGATGGGGGCTTAGTGTAATTTGATCGTCCTCGCTATGATATGTCATTTGCATGCTTAGATATGCCGTTCTACCCAGCGTTCCCAATGAGAAACCGGATGATGTTGTTGTGATAAGCGCGCCGCGTTCATTATATCGTTACATTTGTATTCTGACTTATATAACTTAGGTGAATTTTCTTCATCTATATTAAAAATATGTGTTTTATAGTTATGACAACCATCGACCACAATTTTTCTTCCAATTTGCATGATTAGCAGCGAAGTACTACCGCTTCGATCGAGTTGCTTTCCAAACCTATTATTTAAATTTTGTTCCCCCTGCCTGATCAGATTTTTTCTTGCATAATCCCTAGCTGAGGCGCCAAACGCTACCCAAGCTTGATCAATACGTCCTTGTTCATGCAACCGCATCCAAAATTTTCGCCGTGGGGGCCACATATGGCTATTTTGCGTAGCTGACACAACATCACAAAAGTAATTCATATCCTCTTTTGTAAGCCATCGAAGAAGGACATCTTTTAATTCTTTTTGAAAACCCGGCCAAACGCCACCTCTTTGGGTACGAGGATCGCCATAATTGGCCACAATCCATTCACTAAGGCGACTTTGCCGATCGGGTAGAATTGTTCGAGATAGCCATGGACGTAAAAGAGCTGCTAAAGCTATTTCGGAGTTAGATTGTATAGCACTCCTATTTATTGGCGCGAGCCACATTATAAGTCGTTCTTGTTCTGAGGTTTGATGAAGTTTGTCGCTGATAAGATTACAAAAAAGCTCTCCGACTTGGGTCATCAGCCCCGGTGCATGCGGCGAAAGAAATCCTATTTTTAGTAAGCTGTTATAAGGATCGTCTGAACCCAACATAATTTTCGCAAGTTCTAATGGTGCACGTTGGGGAACAAGTAAGACAGGAAATTGCTGTATTAAATATTCTGCGCGCTGTCCAAGTTCCCCTTTACGATTTGTCAGAGCCGAAGCTAATTTTTTGGAATGTTCTGATTTATAATCAAAGCTGCCTATATATACCCAAACCATTCCTGACAGAAATGAGGCAATCTTTGAACTATTAATTTCATTAATCAAAAAATCCTGAATTGGTTTCAGATCCGTTCGCTTTGATCTTTTCTCATCAAATACAGCGACGGCCGCCTGTAATAACCTTGAAACTGGAACATTTTCCCAGTCCCATTTTAATGCGCGGTCTAAAAATTCGCGGCAGATTTTCTCTCTATCACTCTCGGCAGGTGTAGAAACCGCGTCAGGCCATTTCCGGACAATTCTTTCTACAGCATTTTCGATGTCTCTTAATGATGGTAATGTTCGTTCTAAGAAACCATTCTTTTGTCGGTTTATTGCTTCATCAAGACGCATAATTATTTAACCTGTAAATCTATGAATTTGGTCCGTATAGTTTCCATTTCCGCTATCGAAGAGGGAGTTACCATTATAAACCGTAAATCAATGCGGCGATTTTTTGCTTTTTCTTTTTCCGTATTATTTGTAGCAATTGGTCGATCTGGTCCATAGCCTGCGAAGGACATCACTGCTTGGTCCTTAGAATTTTTAAATTCTCGCAAACCAGGTACTGTTTCGATCATCAATTTAAAAGTAGTAGTTGCCCGTGTAGCGGACAATTCAATATTTCCTTTATAACTACCATCTGAATCCGTATGGCCCTCAACCTGAACGGCTTCTATGATTGCAATATTTGGATTTTCACACTTAAGCTCAGAACGTGCCGTGGCTGTAAACGTATAACAAGGAAGAATTTCATTAAGTCGGATTGCCAGCTGTTTAATTATATCTTCTTTCTGTTGACTAACAAAAATATCTTTTCCTTTAATAAAAAGTCCATCGCCCTCGAACCTAAGTGCATCACTTTGTTCAGTTAGTTTTTCCATAAGATTAGGAATATCTGGAAAATCTGCATTAAGACTATTTCTAAGCTGCTCCAAAAGTTTGCGTCTGGCATCAGATACTTGCTTAAGATAAGTTTCGAGCGGATCTCGCATAGACGCTTTAAGTTTTTTAAGTTCTTTATTTAAATTCTCAATTTTTATTTCTAGATCTTTTTTTTCGTTTTCATTTTTAATCGAAGTTATCAAT
>JAPJMW010000152.1 GCA_026461505.1 Beijerinckiaceae bacterium | reverse complement strand
GTTCTTTTTCCTACCATCCATGACGGCGTAAAGGGATTGGCTTTTATCGAGGCAGCTATCGCCTCATCGGCAAAAGCCGGACGATGGACAAAGGTATAAAAGAAATTCGACGATAATGAGTATGCCAAAGAAGCAACCGTTACGTCTGAAAAAATGAAAGATGATTTAAAAAGGGGGAAATAAAATGGCTGCCAATATCTATCCTAAATTGCATAATGCCATGTGGCCCGGCCTCGTCGGCAAAGGCGGTGACTCAGAACCACCTATTGATCTAGATACGATGTTATCCATGACTGCGAAGGCCGAAGTCAACGGTGTGAAATTTGACGGCGTTGATCTATTCCTCGCTGATCCTCACACAAGCATCGATTCGTCGCCGGACGAGATAAAAAAGCTGGGCGATAAAATTTCTAATTTAGGCTTGGCCGTAGGAACCGTAATCGCGCCGGTCTGGCCACCTGTCGGTGGCGGCTCGGCAATGGGCAACGCTACCGATCGTAAGCAATTTGTTGAAATGGTGCGCAAGGCATGTGCGATAGGCAAACAGCTCAAAGACCATGGCGTAAGAAAATATGGCGTTGTTCGCATCGATTCAGCCGCGAGCGTCGAGGATTGGGCAAAAGATCCCGTTGCTAACACAAAGCTGATTGCGCAAACCTTCCGCGAGGCCTGTGACGTAGCCGAATCCTATGGCGAAAGGCTGGCGGCCGAAGGTGAAATCTGTTGGGGCGGAATGCATAGCTGGAAGGCTATGATCGATACGCTCGAAGCCGTCGGGCGCCCAAAAACCCTCGGATTCCAGGCGGATATGGCCCATACGCTCCTTTATACGATGGGCTATAACGCACCTGAATCAAGGCTTCTACCGGAAAACTTTGATTGGAAGGACCAGGCTGTTCTTGACGCGGCTTTAAAACAAACGACCGACAAGCTTCGTCCATGGACTTTCGATTTTCACGTAGCGCAAAATGATGGCTCAGTATTTGGCTCAGGCTCGCATGATAAGACCGGTCGTCACTGCCAAGTGAAAGATCCGAATGGAAAGCTCGATGTAACCAAGCATGCGGGTTTATGGCTTCGCGACGGATCAGGAAATCTAACTAAAGCGTTCCAACATATGTGTTGGGATGGCTGCATGTTCCCCAATGCCGTCATGATGCAACAACAAACATGGAACGATATTTTAGGCGCGATGATTAAGGTGCGCGACGCCCATGGTTGGCAGGCTTAAGGGAAGGACTAGAGGATTATGAGCAACAAGAAGCCACTAAATGTCGCCGTCGTCGGCTATGGATTTATGGGCCGCACGCATTCAAATGCCTTCAAACAGGTTAGTCAATTTTTTAGCCTTGAACATAAGCCCATTTTGAAAGCTGTCTGCGGTCGCAACGAGACCAATGCAAAAGCATTCGCTGACCAATGGGGTTATGAGTCTTATGAAACAGATTGGAGAAAATTGATCGAGCGTAAAGATATCGATTTGATCGACATCGCAACCCCTAATGATACCCATGCTGAAATTGCAATTGCGGCAGCAAAGGCAGGCAAAATGGTGATGTGCGAAAAGCCGCTAGGCCGCACGCCAACCGAAGCTCTCAAAATGGTTGAAGCGGTCGAAACTGCGAAAGTTGCCAATATGGTCTGGTATAATTACCGCCGTGTTCCGGCCGTCACCATGGCCAAGCAACTAATTGACGAAGGTAAACTGGGGCGTATCTTCCATTATCGCGCAAAATTCTTGCAGGACTGGACAATCTCAAAAGATCTCCCGCAAGGCGGGGCAGGCCTCTGGCGGCTTGATGCGTCGGTTGCTGGCAGCGGCGTAACTGGTGATTTGTTGGCCCATTGCATCGATACCGCAATGTGGCTGAATGGCGATATCACCTCTGTAACCGCAATGACCGAGACGTTTATCAAGGAGCGGCAACATAATTTGACTGGCAAAGTTGAAACCGTGAGCATCGATGATGCCAGCGCCTTCCTTGCTCGTTTCGATAATGGCTCGCTCGCCACCTTTGAAGCGACACGCTATGCCCGCGGTCACAAGGCACTCTACACGCTCGAAATTAATGGCGAGCATGCATCAATCTTCTGGGATCTACACGATCTCCATCGCTTGCAATATTTCGATCACCGCGACGAGGGTCGCCTTCGTGGCTGGCGTTCGATTCATATCACGGATGGCGACCAACCCTACATGAAACATTGGTGGGTACCCGGCCTGCAAATTGGCTATGAGCATACATTTATTCATCAAGCTGCAGACTTCATTGAAGGATTAGAGACAGGTAAACCTGCTTCTCCAACCTTCAGGGCAGGCCTCGCAACGGATTATGTCACCGATGCCGTGCTCGCATCGGCGCAAAGCCGCTCTTGGCAGGATGTAAAAAAGGCTTAATTCTGAACCAACCAATATAATTCTTTGAGCAGCAATCTTTTCAGATTGACCTATATTAGAACTTAGAAAAGGCTTGGGTTCACACGTCTTAAAGTAAGTGGAGTTTCTTTGCTTCACTTACTAGTCAAGATGCTATGATGATTGCCTATCTTTGAATTTTGTGAAAGACTTTCCAGCGTCGGAGAACGACCCTGTAGCGTTAAAGCGTTTAACTACATAAAAGCATATCACACAGAACAATAGCCAACGAGGCGTCATGGAACGCCTAACATTTGGTAACAATTGGGAGGATTGCATGCTGGATAGTACGCCTGCTGGAAAGGCACAAGTTTTTCTTGATTCATTCGGTGAAACGCTAGCCAGGGGCGACATTGACGCCGCGGTTAACCTCTTTGCAGAGGATTGCTACTGGCGTGACCTTGTCACCTTCACGTGGAACATTAAAACCATGGAAGGACGTGAGCAGATCCGCGATATGCTCAAGCTTTGCCTTAACGGCGCTAAGCCCAGCCATTGGCAGGTCTATGACAAAGAGCCCGCGTCGATTAATGGCAACATAACCGAAGCTTGGTTTACGTTTGAAACCGATGTTGCTCGAGGCTATGGCCTTATCCGCATTCGCGATGGCCTTATCTGGACGCTTCTCACCACGATGGTCGAGCTTAAAGGCCATGAAGAGCAATCAGGCTTCGCACGACCGCTCGGCGCCAAACATGGCGTTAATGTTGGCGCCAAGACATGGAAAGAAGAGCGCGATGAGGAGGCCGCAACGTTGGGCTATACCAAACAGCCTTATGTTGTGATTATCGGAGGCGGCCAAGGTGGCATCGCGCTCGGCGCGCGGCTTCGTCAACTTGGCGTACCCACCATTATCATTGAAAAGAATGATCGTCCGGGCGATAGCTGGCGTAAGCGCTATAAATCACTCTGCCTGCATGATCCTGTTTGGTATGATCACTTGCCTTATATTGATTTTCCAAAAAATTGGCCGGTCTTTGCACCTAAGGACAAGATTGGTGATTGGCTCGAAATGTACACGAAAGTTATGGAGTTAAATTACTGGACTAAAACAACCGCCAAATCAGCCACCTATGACGAAGCCAAAAAAGAATGGACAGTCACAGTTAATCGCGATGGCAAAGAAATTGTGTTACATCCCAAGCAGTTGGTGTTTGCAACAGGCATGTCCGGCAAAGCCAATGTGCCTAAATTCAAAGGCATGGAAAATTTCAAGGGTGAGCAACATCACTCCTCGCAACATCCGGGCCCTGATGGCTATAAAGGCAAAAAAGTGGTTGTCATCGGCTCGAATAATTCGGCCCATGACATCTGCGCCGCCCTATATGAGAACGGCGTTGATGTAACAATGATCCAGCGCTCGACAACCCATATTGTTCGCTCAGACAGTCTTATGGAAATTGGCCTCGGGGATCTTTATTCCGAGCGCGCCGTTCAATCGGGTATGTCGACAGGCAAAGCCGATCTGATATTCGCCTCGGTGCCTTATGCCATTCTGCATACGTTCCAAAAGCCCGTATATGATAAAATCCGCGAGGTCGATGCAGAGTTTTATATCGCCCTTGAAAAAGCCGGATTCCAGCTGGATTTTGGCGTCGATGATTCTGGTCTCTTTATGAAATATCTACGCCGTGGTTCAGGCTATTATATCGATATCGGTGCATCCCAATTGATTATCGATGGCAAGATTAAACTCGTTGCCGGACAAGTAGATGAAATTACCACGAACGGCGTTAAACTTTCCGATGGCAAAGAAGTACCAGGCGATGTCATCGTTTATGCAACTGGCTATGGCTCGATGAATGGTTGGCTTGCTGACCTTATCGATCAAAAGACCGCTGATAAAGTAGGCAAAGTCTGGGGCCTCGGTTCCAATACGCCTAAAGATCCAGGCCCATGGGAAGGAGAACAGCGCAATATGTGGAAGCCAACGCAGCAAGAGAACCTCTGGTTACATGGTGGTAATCTGCATCAATCGCGACATTACTCTCAGTTTCTCTCGCTCCAATTAAAAGCGCGCTATGAAGGAATACCGACGCCCGTTTATGGGCTTCAACCCTCCTATCATAAGTCTTGAAATAGATTTCTTTGGCTTTTCTTTTCAGAATGCGGCAAGCAAGAAGCTCCAACCCTAGTGGCTGGGGCTTCTTTGTACTTGTGCCTAAAATATCGCCATCTCTGAGCTGATCTTTGCACTCAACTTAAACAGATATGCCCGCAGTAAGACCTTGCAAGTGGCGCGATCCTCGTTATTTCTATTAACGAAAAAATTTAACGGGGTAACTTATCCATGAGAGAATTCGATTGTGTGATCCGTGGTGGAACAGTAGTGACGGCTGCAGATACCGTACGGGCCGATGTCGGCATCAGGAACGGTAAAATTGTCAGTGTAGCTGAACGCCTGACCGATGGTGCAAAGACCATCGATGCTTCTGGCCTCTATGTCATGCCCGGCGGCATCGACAGCCATGTCCATTTGGCTCAACCTGCCTTTGGTGGGCCAGCGATGGCCGACGGGTTTGAAAGTGGGACACGTTCGGCTATTGCAGGCGGAAACACAACGGTGTTGCCCTTTGCGCTGCAGCCACGCGGCGCTTCATTGCGGCAAAGTGTTGTTGATTATCACAAGGAGGCTGATGGCCGATCTTATTGTGACTATGGCTTTCATCTCATCATCAGCGATCCGAGCCCAAGTGTTTTAGGACAAGAGCTACCGGCCCTTGTTGATGATGGCTATACCTCGTTTAAGGTCTTCATGACCTATGATGATCTCGTTTTAAACGACCGCGAGCTTTTAGAAGTATTTGATTGTGCCCGTGGTTGCGGTGCCCTCGTCATGGTGCATTGCGAGGGTTATGACGCGATTAAATTTATGACGCAAAAGCTCGAGCAGGCGGGCAAAACCGCACCTTATTATCATGCCACGTCACGCCCACCATCCGTTGAGCGTGAAGCGACTCATCGCGCCATCAGCCATGCCGAATTAACCGACGTACCCATTATGGTTGTTCACGTTTCCGGCCGCGAGCCGATGGAGCAAATCCGCTGGGCACAACAGCGCGGTCTTAAAATTTATGGCGAGACCTGTCCGCAATATATCGCACTCACCGCCAATGATCTCAAAGGGCTTAATATGGATGAGACGGGCGGCAAATATGTCTGCTCGCCACCGCCAAGGGATGAAGCCAATTGGGAGGCGATTTGGGAAGGCATCCGCTCGGGCGTGTTCCAAACCTTCTCATCCGACCATTGCCCGTTTTATTTCGAAGGGCCGCAGGGAAAAAAGAACCCTAAAGCGCGCACTTCGTTTCGCTGGGTACCGAACGGCATTCCGGGGGTCGAGACACGGCTTCAAATCCTCTATTCCAAAGGTGTGGTCGAAGGCCGCATTTCGATCAATGAATTTGTCGCCTTAACCTCGACCAATCATGCCAAGCTTTACGGGCTATATCCGCACAAGGGTTCCATCGCCCCAGGCTTTGACGCGGATATTGTTTTGTGGGATCCCAATCGCAAGGAAACCATACGCCAAGAATTGATGCATCATGGCGCCGATTATACGCCATATGAAGGCATTAAGATAACAGGCTGGCCTTCTTTAACGATGCTACGCGGTAAGGTCGTTGCGGAAGATGGCCGCATTACAGGCGAAAAAGCTGATGGAAAATTCCTGAAGCGCGGATTGTCGCCCTATGCCGTACCAAACAGCAAGCCCGCTTGGGAGCGTTGATCGTGAATGATTTAAATCCTCAAAAATTATCAACACTTTCTGAAGCGATTCGTATCGTTGAAGCCTATCTCGACGCATCTATGATTCCGGAGCCGGAGACGGCAGCACGGTATATTTCGCCCGATCTCATTTTTACCTTCACAGGCGGACGACGCTTTGCGCATCCGCGTGATGCGGCTGCGTTTAATGCCGGGCGATATCAATGGGTAAAGAAAAAGCGTGAGCGCTCCGATGCCTCCCAAGGGGATGGCGAATGCATCGTATATAATATTGGAACGCTTTACGGTGCCTGGCCGGACGGTACACCTTTTGAAGGTAATCGCTATGTCGACCGTTTTGTTGTCCGGGACGGACTGATTGTAAAAATGGATGTGTGGAACGACAGCGCTGAGCGCCTCCTTACCCGTCACGGGATTGACGCCTAAGTAATTTTGCATAAAAATTATGCATATTGCTTTTTTTTAATCGCTGCTGATCGGCGATGTTGCGTACTGATCGTGCATACCCCCTGAAATGATTAAGTAAATTGCAATGGCACAGCCGTTGCATTCCCCTATTCACGACTTTGAACAGGCCATTTAACTATGATTTCCAAGGCAACCCTTGAACTCGTCAATGTAACCAAGCAGTTTGGAACAACGACCGCTGTCGACGGTATTGATCTAAAAATTCCTGCAGGCTCCTATTGCTGCCTCCTTGGACCATCGGGTTGCGGCAAGACATCGACGCTGCGCATGATCGCCGGTCATGAAGCCGTCACTTCGGGTGATATTCTCGTCGGTGCCGCTAATGTAACCGATCTGCCCCCTGCAGGCCGCAATACGGCGATGATGTTTCAGTCCTACGCCTTATTTCCGCATCTAAGCGTGCTGGATAACGTCGCATTCGCTCTAAAAATGCGAGGCGTTGAAAAAGCAGAGCGTCATGCGGAAGCCCGCAAGCTCTTGTCGCTTGTTGATATGCAGGCTTATGAGCAACGCCTGCCCGCGCAATTATCAGGCGGACAACAGCAACGTGTGGCGCTCGCACGCGCCCTCATCACAAAGCCGCAGATTTTACTGCTGGATGAGCCACTTTCGGCGCTTGATCCCTTCCTTCGCTTGCGGATGCGAGCAGAATTAAAGCGTTTGCAACGCGAACTCGGAATTACCTTTATTCACGTCACCCACGGCCAAGATGAGGCGATGGCGCTTGCTGATATCGTTGTGTTGATGAATGCAGGCAAGATTGAACAACAAGGCAGTCCGCGCGAAATTTTCAATCACCCGAAAACTGAATTCGTAGCAAAATTCATCGGTGGCCATGCGGTTATTCGCGTTGGGGATGAAACGCTTGCCATCCGTAACGATCGATTGATTTTGAACGCTCCAAGCGCGGGTGTAACGGGCTCGTTTGTTGCAGGAACCATTACAGAAATTGAATATCAAGGCACATTTATCCGCGTCGCCATTGCAGGCGAAGGCGGTACGGATTTGGCCGCCGAACTTTCTGAATTCGATTTCGATCAAAAGGGATACGCGGTCGGCGACCGGGTTCTCGTGACGTGGAATTCAGCCAATGCCCATGTGTTGGGCAATCCTTCTTTCGCAACCGTCTCGACCGCTGGCGCGGCGTGACAATTAACTGGAGTAGACGATGACTGATTCAGTAAAACTTGATGCCAAAGTGAGCCGCCGCTCACTCCTTAAGGGTGCTGCCGGTATTGCAGGCCTTGCTGCAGGTTCGGGCGCCATCACCGGCTTTCCTTACATCAAGGCTTCCGAGCCTAAGGTGCTCCGTTATCTCGGCACAGGCGTGAATGAAGGCGATTTGATCGGTCAACAATGCTTCAAAGATACGGGCATCAAGATCGAATATATTTCAGCGACCACCGACGACGTGACCAAGCGTGTTGTAACGCAACCAAACTCTTTCGATGTTCTTGATACAGAATATTTCTCGCTTAAGAAGCTCGTTCCATCGGGTAATATTCTTGGCCTTGAAGCCAAGAAGATCAAGGAATTCAACAATATCACGCCTGTATTCACGAAAGGCCAGTTGCCAAACGGCAAGAAGATTGGCGATCAGGGAACAGCTCCTTGGAAGGTGCTCTATCTCGACGGCGCAAATTCGAAGAATTTCTCGAAGACTGCCACCGATTACGTAACGCTGATCCCTACCGTTTATAATGCCGATACGCTTGGCATTCGTCCGGACCTCATCAAGCGTCCGATTACTTCATGGGCTGAATTGCTGAACCCAGAATTCAAGGGCAAGGCCTCGATCCTCAACATTCCATCCATCGGCATCATGGACGCCGCCATGGTCATCGAAGCAACCGGTCAGCACAAATATGCTGACAAGGGCAATATGACGAAGGAAGAAATCGACCTTACGATGAAGATCATGACCGAAGCCAAAAAGGCTGGTCAATTCCGCGCGTTCTGGAAGGACTTTAACGAGAGCGTCAATCTCATGGCGTCCGGTGAAACCGTCATTCAGTCAATGTGGTCACCTGCGGTTACGAAGGTTCGCTCCATGGGCATTCCATGCACCTTCCAGCCTTTGAAAGAAGGCTATCGTTCATGGGCTTCAGGCTTCTGCATCTCGAAGGCTACCACGGGTCCGAAACTCGAATGGGCTTACGAGTTCGTCAACTGGTTCCTCTCGGGCTGGGCTGGCGGCTACCTTAACCGTCAAGGCTATTACTCGGCCGTTCTCTCCACCGCCAAGGCCAATATGACCGTGGACGAATGGGGCTACTGGATGGAAGGCAAGGCCGCTAAGAGCGACATCAAGGCTCCGGACGGCTCTCTGCTTGAAAAGGCAGGCGCGGTGCGTGACGGCGGCTCCTATGACGACCGTATGGGCGGCGTTGCTTGCTGGAACGCCGTTAAGGACGAGCACGACTACATGGTCCGCAAGTGGAACGAATTCATCGCCGCTTGATCTGATCCACAAGAACCTGCCGCGCCTAACCCGCGCGGCAGGTTTACTTTTGCCTGAATTTAATTGAGTTTCTTTTCATGATCGAAGAACGCAAATCTTTTATCGCTTGGTTACAAGCCGGACCGATGATGCTGGTCTTCATTGCGTTTTTTCTATTGCCCCTCGTTTTTGTCGTCATCGTCAGTGCGTGGGACTACAATGAATATGAAATGCTTCCTGCGTTCAGCTTCCGTGGCTATACGGACACGTTTGAAGGTTGCATTGCGCAACTCCCCGATCTCTGCACGATTTTAAAAACCTATGCCAAGACGGTAAAGCTTTGCTTTTTGACCTGGGCTATTACGCTCACTATCGGCTTTACGATTGCTTATTTTTTGGCTTTCCATGTTCGCTCTAAGACATGGCAAATCGTTCTTTCGCTTTTGTGCACCATTCCGTTTTGGACGTCGAATGTCATTCGTATGATCGCATGGGTGCCGCTACTCGGTCGAAACGGTCTTGTTAATCAAGGCCTCATCGATATGGGCCTCATCAAAGTGCCAATGGAATGGCTTCTCTTCTCCGAGTTCTCCGTCGTGCTCGCCTTCGTGCATCTTTTCACGTTTTTCATGGTGGTGCCAATCTTCAATTCAATGATCCGTATCGATCCTAAATTGGTCGAAGCCGCTTATGATGCGGGAGCCACTGGCTTTCAAACGCTTGTCAACATCATCATTCCACTGGCTAAGCCCGGCATTGTCATCGGCTCGATTTTCGTGATCACCATTGTGATGGGTGATTTTGTCACCATCGGCGTCATGGGTGGGCAGCAAATTGCCTCTGCAGGTAAAATTATCGAAACGCGCCTGAACGCGTTGCAATTCCCCGCGGCAGCAGCCAATGCCGTGATCTTGCTTGGCATCACCATCGTCATCATCTCCGCGCTTACGCGCCTTGTCGATATCCGCAAGGAGCTATGAGATGGAAACGAGAAGAGGCAAAAGCTTTTACATCCTCGCAGCAGTTTTTATCGCCTATGTATTGTTTCTCTCTGGCCCCATGTTTGCGATTTTCGTCCTGTCCTTCCAAGGGCCTGAGGGT
Organism: Beijerinckiaceae bacterium; assembly: GCA_026461505.1. Classification (GTDB taxonomy): domain Bacteria; phylum Pseudomonadota; class Alphaproteobacteria; order Rhizobiales; family Beijerinckiaceae; genus CAIUPE01. Next base: position 23,753 of record JAPJMW010000152.1, on the reverse strand, counting down.
GGCCTAACCTTCCCGATGAATGGTGTCTCGCTTCAGTGGTTTTATAAAGTTTTTGAGGGTAATGGCGTAGTGAATATTGGCGCGGCGTTTAAGCGCTCGCTCGCCTTGGGCGCTGTCGTGATGCTCATTACTGTTGTCCTATCGGTTGCCGCCGGTATGGCTTTTCGCAAAGGCTTCAAAGGTGCCGCAGTTTTGTTTTATACGGCGATTGCCTCTCTCATCATGCCTTCCATCATCACCTCGCTCGGCATCGCGCTTGAATTCCGCTTGTTTGACGACGTCATGATCAATCACGCGAACGAGTTAGGCTTGGGTTGGTTCGCAGAGGGCTGGACAACCGCGATGGGGCTTTTCACCTCGGGCCTAGGCGCCCATCTCACCTGGACGCTACCTTTCGGTCTTTTGATCATGTTTGCGATTTTCAATCGCTTCGATGGTCGATTAGAGGAAGCCGCACGCGACTTGGGCGCGACACCATGGCAAACCTTCCGCTATGTTGTTTTGCCCATCATTCTGCCATCGGTAGTCGGCATCGGACTTTTCGGTTTTACACTCTCATGGGATGAGCTGGCGCGTTCCAGTCAAGCTATCGGCTCCGTTAACACGTTGCCGCTTGAACTCCAGGGCCTCACCACAACGGTAACAAAGCCGGATATTTATGCGCTCGGCACCCTTACGAGCGCGGTTTCATTTCTCGTGATCTTTTTGGCGCTCTTCATCATTCAATTCTTGCAAGCGCGGCAAAGACGTCACGGCTCCGATGCCGGAAAGGGCCTCGTCTAATGCGTATCCTCGTCGTAAACCCAAACACAACGGCAGCGATGACCGAGAAAATCGGCGCCGCCGCCCGTGCCGTTGCAGCACACGGTACCGAGATCATCGCGGTCAATCCCGCCGATGGCCCCGTCTCCATCGAAGGCTATTACGACGAAGTGTTTTCCGTTCCTGGCCTCTTGGCGGAAATCGCCAAAGGCGAAGCGCTTGGCGTGGCCGCCCACATCATCGCCTGTTTCGATGATACGGGATTGGAAGCCGCGCGCAGCCTTGCCAATGCACCCGTGATTGGCATTGGTGAGGCGGCGTTTCATTTCGCTTCCATGCTCGGCCATCGCTTCTCGGTGGTGACAACGCTCTCGCGCTCCATTGCTGCGATTGAAACCAATCTCATGAAATACGGCCTCGCTGCAAAATGCGCGAAAGTCCGTGCGTCCGAAATTCCGGTGCTCGAACTCGACAACCCCGCCTCGAACGCATCTGCACAAATCAGCGCCGAGATTGAACGCGCGAAGGCCGAGGACCATGCGGAAGCCATCGTGCTGGGCTGCGCCGGAATGGCTAACCTTGCCGCACGTTTAACGCTTAAACACGGTATTCCCGTTGTTGATGGCGTAGCGTCCGCGGTTAAGCTTGCGGAAGGGTTCGGCACTTTAGGGCTGATGACATCCAAGGTAAGTTCCTACGCGCAGCCACGGCATAAAACCTATCTCGGATCCTTTGCTTCTTTCGCGCCACGCGGATGAGCCTAGATCTCGTTTTTAGGCGCGCGCGTCTCGCCCATAAAGCTCATGAGCTTGTCGATATTGGTTTCCGAGCTGGCTTGATCGCCGATATCGCTCCCCATATCCAATGCGATTGTCCGACCGAAAACCTCGACGGCAAGTTGGTAATGGGCGGCTTTGTCGATAGCCATGTGCATCTGGATAAATCCTGCATTTCGGGACGCTGCAATTGCGTCACAGGCACCTTGCAAGAAGCAATCGTGGAAACGGCTAAAGCCAAACAGAATTTCACCGAAGAGGATATTTATTCGCGCGGACAGAAAACGCTTGAAAAGGCCATCATTCAAGGCACAACCGCGATGCGGACGCACGTCGAATTGGATCCGACAATCGGATTGAAGGGCTTTAACGCCATCCATCAATTAAAGCGCGATTATGCATGGGCGATTGATCTCCAAATCTGCGTCTTCCCGCAAGAAGGGCTCTTGAATAATCCCGGCACTGACGAGCTATTATGGCAGGCTTGCGAGAGCGGCGCGGATGTTATCGGCGGCTGCCCCTATACCGATACGGACCCAAAAAAACAGATCGCGCGTATTTTCCAGATCGCGCGTCACTTCGATCTCGATATTGACTTCCATCTCGATTTTAATCTCGATCCGACCAAAAGCGACTTAGCTGAAGTCTGTCAGCAAACGATCCATCATGGCTATCAGGGCCGCGTCGCCATCGGCCATGTTAGTCAACTCTCGGCCTTACCGCCCGTGGAGCTTAAAACGGTAGCCCATCGTTTGGCCGAGGCAGGAATTGCGCTAACAGTGCTGCCCTCAACCGATCTTTTTCTGATGGGGCGCGAAGCATCCCATCTGGTACCCCGCGGTGTCACGTTGGTACATGCGATGCTCCGCCATGGCGTCAATGGTTCGCTTGCCACAAATAATGTGTTGAACCCCTTTACACCCTTTGGAGATTGCTCATTGATCCGCATGGCCAATCTCTATGCCAACATTGCGCAGATTGGTGATCAAAGGGGCCTCGAGGACTGCTTCGATTTGGTATCCAACCGTCCGGCAACTTTCATGCATTTGCGCGACTACGGACTTGTTATCGGAAATCCCGCAACCCTTATTGTTCTCGATACCGAGGACAAAGCATCAACGATTGCTGAGCTGGGCCAACCGCTATTAGGCTATAAAAATGGGCGCCGGAGTTTTACCAGACCAAAAGCATTTATTCACCGGCCTTAGTCCGTTGTCGACTTTCGAAGTCTTGAGCGAGAATTGCCCTTTGTCATTTTAATAGTATCTGAGAAAGCCTACGGTCAATTCAGAGTCTCTTGGGCAAAAATATAAAAGAATTGATTTTTGTCTTATAATTAGGAAATTGCATAATGACGGCATGCGGTCAGAAATTTATTTGCACACGCATCCCCGGATAGAAGTAACTAAGTTGATATATTATTTTAATTCCACTCTTAAAAATTATATTTTTCTAAACTGTAAGAATAGCGCCACTACGACTAGCTATGGCATAAATGCCATGGCGGTATCCATTTAAATCTAAAATTTATTTATTAATTTAAAGAACCAAGCGCGCCTTTAACCCCATGAATTTGAAGCGTGCTTAATGCCAAAATTATGGGATCAACAAATTGTGGCTCCTGTCCTAATGGACCAAAAATAGCTGCGTGGCTAACTAATACACGGACAATCGCCTTAGCGTCGTCGCCTGCCGCGATAAGACTTGTGTGCAACATTTCCGCCATCGGGTCTTTCAGAAAAAGCGGTTGCCCGTGCTCATCGAGCCCTTTTGCATAAAGCGCAAAACCAGCAATCGAAAACGCCAAGCGACCAAGAGGTAAGCCTTTTGCCAAGCGATCCCGCGCGGTACCTAAGAGGCGCTGCGGTATTTTTTGCGAACTGTCGGAGGCAATCTGTTCCAACCGATGTTTGAGCGCCGGATTACGAAAGCGCTCCACCAAAGAGGTGGCATAGGCTTTAACATCAGCCCCCAGCGGAATCGAAAGAACAGGCGTGACGTCCTCCGTCATAAAGCGGGTAATAAATTCACCAATGACGGGATCATTCATCGCATTTGCCACGGTCCGATAACCCGCAAGTGAGCCAAGAAAAGCGAGCGAGGTGTGCGAGGCGTTTAAGAGTTTCAATTTCATCGCTTCATAGGGCGCAACATCGGCCACCAATTCCGCGCCGAATTTTTCCCAAGCGGGGCGACCTTCTGGGAAACGATCCTCAATCACCCATTGCGTAAACGGTTCGGTGGCGATGGGCCAAGCATCCTCAAGATGGAGCGCGGCTTTGGCAATCGCACGGTCCTCATCGATTGTTTGCGGCACGATGCGGTCGATCATGGTCGAGGGGCATGCGACCTCTGTTTCAACAAAACGCGCAAAATCATCGCTTCTCAAGCCTGCGAGCTTCACCAAAATCGTATGAAGCTTTTCGCCGTTCGACGGCAGATTATCGCAGGACATTACGGTGAAAGGTCTCACGCCCAAAGCGCGGCGACGATAAAGCGCCGCGAGCAAATAACCCGGTGCGGATTTCGGCTGATCGGGATTTGCACCATCGTGGCGAATATCCGGATGCTGCTCATCGAGACATCCCGTGGCGGGATCGATGCAATAGCCTTTTTCGGTTACCGTGAGCGAGACGATTTTAACCTGCGGGTCCGCCATTGCTGCGATGAGCGCCTCCGGATTTTCTGGTGCAACCAAGAGGGCCGTGACCGAACCGATGACACGATGCTCGGTTCCAGCGGCACTGCGCACAGCTATCGTATAAAGGCCATCTTGAGGCGACAGCGCATCGCGTGTTTCGGGAGACAGCAAGCTCGCACCTAGAATGCCCCAGCGGTGATCGCAAGACGCCAAAACATCATCCGTATAAACCGCCTGATGGGCGCGATGAAATGCGCCGATGCCGAGATGGACAATGCCAATTTTTACATCGGCACGATTATAGATCGGCTTTTTAACGGCAGCTGGAAGCGCGCCGAGTGTTGCATTGGATAGACGTGTCACGAAAGCCTCTCCACTGCGCGCATCACGCCGCGGAACTCGCCCAAGCCTTTCAGACGTCCGATACCGGAATAACCGGGAGTGATAATTTTATTCACATCACTCAGCATAAGATGACCAGGGCCATGATCAGGACGGAACGGAATCTTGACACCACCGGCACGCTTCCCGTCTTCACGGATCAGCGCGCTGATTACGCCCACCATAAGGCCGTCGAGCAAAAATAATACCGCTGAAAGCGCAAGCTGCTTCATGGCATCTATCCCATGCGCTTTAAGCTGCACGCTTAGGGGAATGGACGCATCGCTCATGGCATCTCTCCCGGATAGACGAGAATTTTTGAAGGCTCCGTGCCAAGCGAAATCGATAGACCTGTGGTAAGTGGTGTAGTGGAACGGAAAAACAATTCAGTGCCATCGCCCGCACGTGCCAAGCCGAAATAGTCATGACCGCGATATTCAATTGCCTCCACGGTGGCAGCCAATCCCTGGCCTTTCGCCACAGGCACAAGATCATCAGGTCGAATAGCTGCGACGATAGAACCTAAAAGAGAAGGCACCATCGCCACGCCCTGAAGCGCCACGCCGCAAGACGAGAAGCGCACATCAGTATGCCCTACCATCTGCGCATTTTGTCCCGCGAGACGATTACGGAAGCCCATGACCTCCGCGACATCCAACGTTGCGGGGCGCTCATAAAGCTCTTCCGGCGTTCCGACCTGACGGATCATTCCGTCACGCAGCACGACGATGCGATCAGCGAGGGAAAGCGCTTCATCCTGATCATGCGTGACATAGATAGTTACAGAGCCGAGGCTTTGATGAATGCGACGAATCTCCTGCCGCATTTCGAGCCGTAATTTTGTATCAAGATTGGATAGAGGTTCATCCATCAACACAAGTGGCGGATCAATCGCAATCGCTCGGGCAATCGCCACGCGTTGTTGTTGGCCGCCCGAAAGTTGACTGGGCAATTTATGGGCTTGCGATTCAAGCCGCACGGTACGGACGGCTTCATCGACGCGCTTCTCGCGCGCCTCTTTTGAGGCGCCGCGCATTTTTAATCCGAAGCCAATATTCGCGCGCACTGTCATATGCGGAAACAGCGCGTAATGTTGAAAGACCATACCAAAGCCACGGTCTTCCACCGCCAGCGTATCAATGCGCTTATCATCCAGCCAAATGGAACCACTGGTCGCGGGCAAAAGGCCCGAGATACAATTCAGCGCGGTTGATTTGCCACAGCCGGATGGACCTAATATCGCAATAAATTCACCCCGTTTGATCTCGAGCGAAAAATTGTCAAGCGCCTGCGTCGCACCAAAGGTACGGCCCACGGAATCAAGACGCAGGGTCTTAAAGGAATCTGGTAAGGCCATCATGGTCTCCTCATCGGGCGAGTCTTACTTTGTCTTTTTCGCACTGATTATTTCGTCCCACATGCGGAAAGCTATGACAAGGGTTTACCAGGCAGAACTCGTGTTGCGTCGGCTGAGCACCACCCACCCGTTAAGAATTTTGTGATCTGAAGAAATAAGTTTGGGCTTTTTGAAGAAATACTGCTTCGAACATACAACACGATAATACCAATTTATGAAGGCTGAATCTCTTGTTTGAGTGTGGAACGGGTTTTACGGTAAAGATCGAGTAGCGTTCAATTCTAGCTCATTGATTTAATGAGGTATTTTGTAGAATAGGAGGGCTCCGATCTATATAATCCTTTTCGATCGAGCTTTGTAGAAACAGGCACTTGCTTCAATGACCCTTTTACGTTTAACGCTCAATCATTAAATCTTATAGTTGGTCTACAAAAAGCCTTTTACGGGAATCAGCTTGCGTTCGGTCGCCCGTCTTAAAGGCCTTGTTGGGTCGTTTCACAGTTTGTAGGCGCTCTTTGCTAGGCCGTAGGCAAGATCATGGGCTACGAGATGCGCCTCGTCTTCGTGCAAGCGATGCTCGGCAACGAGCTTGGCAAGAAAGGCGCAATCGACGCGCCTAGCGACATCATGGCGTGCGGGGATTGAGGGGAAAGCCCGCGTGTCATCATTAAAGCCGACCGTGTTGTAAAAGCCCGCCGTCTCCGTTGTCATTTCACGGAAGCGCAACATGCCTTCGACATTGTCATGGAACCACCAAGGCGGGCCAAGCCGCAAGCAGGGATAATGCCCCGCCAGAGGCGCAAGCTCGCGTGCATAAACCGTCTCATCCAACGTGAAGAGAATGATCGTCAATTCGCGCTCATTGCCAACGCGATCCAAGAGCGGTTGTAGCGCATGCACATAATCGGTTGGTTGCGGGATATCGGCACCTTTATCGCGGCCGAATTTGGCGAATAATCCACGATTATGATTGCGGTAGGAGCCTGCGTGAATTTGCATCACTAGCCCGTCTTCAAGCGATAATTTCGCCATCTCGGTGAGCATTTGCGCGCGGAAAAATTCAGCATCTGCCGCACTCGCTTGGCCATGCCGCACGCGCTCATAAAGCGTAGCTGCTTCGCTCTCGGAAAGATTGGCTGTGCGGGCCGTCGGGTGACCGTGATCCGTCGCAGTCGCGCCATATGATTTGAAGAAGGCACGACGCTCGCGATGCGCATTGATATAGCCCGTCCATGTCGTCGTGTCGCATCCGGTGATTGCGCCAAAGGTAACGAGATTCTTCGCGAACCCTTCAAATTCCGGATCTACTGCCGAGTCGGGGCGATAGGTTGTCACCACGCGCCCGTCCCAACCCGACTCGCGCATGCGACGATGCGCATCAAGCGGATCAAGCGCGCCTTCGGTTGTTGCAATTACTTCGATGTTAAACGCCTTGAACAAAGCGCGCGGGCGATAGGCGGGCTCGGCCAATTTTTGAGCGATACGATCATAAAGCCTGTCAGCATTGGGTGGTGAAAGAGCCTCATTGATATCAAACAAAGTCGAGAACGCGTGATCGAGCCATATCCGTATTGGTGTGCCACGGAACAAATGCCAATGCTCCGCAAACAAACGCCAGATCGCACGCGGATCGGTCTCCGTCTCGCCGCCATCCACCCTTGGCACGCCGAGCTTTTCAAGAGGCACACCTTGGGCGTAAAGCATGCGGAAAATATAATGATCGGGGATGACAAACAACGACGCCGGATCAGCAAAATTCTGATCATCCGCATACCAAGTCGGATCCGTATGGCCGTGCGGAGAAATGATCGGCAGGGTGGCGATGCCGTCATAAAGCCGCCGCGCAATCGCACGGAGCTGCGGCTCTGCGGGAAACAAACGATCAGGATGCAAAAACGGAGATTTCATTGCTTTTATGAAACCTTGTCTTGCGGCGCGGTGCGCACGAGATAGTCAGGATTGATATAATCAACTTCCGTGCGGCCTATCAAAGCCGCGAGATGGTTTTCCATCGCTTCCGTGGCACCAGTCGCATTCCGCGCGGCAATCGCATCATAAATGGCGCGGTGCTCGGCAATCACTTTCACCATGCGACCGGGAGCCGGCAAAGTGAGGCGGCGATAGCGATCAACCTGATATTTGACGCTTGTCACCAATCGCCAGATATTCGGATAACCCGCCGCCAATGCGATGGCCTGATGAAACGCCTCGTCGCCATCATGAAAGGCGTCGCGATCTTGCGCCTTAGCTGCCATTTCTTGGCGATCGAGGATATCCGATAAGGTAGCGAGGTCCGCCTCGCGATGATGATGGGCAGCGAGCGCCACCGTGGTCTTCTCAAGCGCCGCGCGCACAAGCATGGCCTCACCCAACTCCTCGATCGGAATGCGAGCGACAAAGGTGCCCGATTGCGGGAAAATTTCGATGAGGCGCTCTTCCACCAATTTCAGGACGGCCTCCCGCACCGGCGTGCGGCTCACACCAAATTGTGCGGCAATATCTTTCTCCGACAAAGGTTCACCGGGCTTGCGGCGCATGGCCAGAATTTCATCACGTAAAGCATCATGAATAACTATGGAGACCGTCCGCGGCCTCGGTATGGGAGCCCTCTGGCCGAGTTTAACCCGACGCCCTAGCCGTTCGGCCGAGCTATCGTCCACCTTGATTACGAATGATGCAGACCGCAGCGCCATTCTGGAAAAGCCCCATTTTTTACAATTTATATACTAATATATTAGTTTATCAAGTGCATTAGTTAGCTCATCTTAATTCGGTCGCCCATAGAACCAAAGTCGAATAACAGATCGATTCTTATAGATAAATAATTGTTTTTAATAAGAATTTTAGCAACAAAGGGAGGCTACGGCCTATAGAGTTTTTTAAAGCGTCATACATTGTCGTTAGGTGTAATATCTTGAAATGGTGGCGCATCTGATTTTATCGAATGGATTGAATTTAATATCCCAGAAGCCAAGTCATATCTTGACCCAAGCTGAGCGTTGATAGTGAGTATGTCAAAAGATTTCCAAGATCTATATTCGACAGAAAGCGTCTTGATCGGGGAGTTACGTCCCGATTTACAGCGGCCAGAAACGCTAGTAGATATTTTCGACACAATGGCTGAAACTCACCCAGATCGGGTGGCCGTGCATTTTGGCCAAGTGTCCATAAGCTACCGTACGCTAGCAACAGCCAGCAAATTAATTGCGGCCCATCTTATAGCCAGCGCTATCAAGCCTGGCGATTATGTGGGATTGTGGTGCGCACGCGGCCCGCTCGTCGTCGCAGCAATGATCGGCATTATGCGGGCTGGGGCGGCTTATGTTCCGTTTGATCGCTCCACGCCGTTCGTCCGCATATCCGAGGCGTGCACGGATGCCGATATCCGCCTCGTTATCCACGACGCCATTACGGCACCGTACGCAGCAAATCTGCCATCTAAACTCTTGGAAATAGACTCGAATATTTTCTCCTCTTATAACCTCGGCGATTTCGTTCCGGTCGCAGTTCATCCCGATCAATTAGCCTATATCATCTTCACATCCGGTTCGACGGGGCGGCCCAAGGGCGTCATGATTTCACATCGTCAAGCCTGTCATTGGCTGAGGGCAGAAAGTACGGTTTTAAATATCCAAAAGGACGACATTGTATACCAGGGATTTTCACCCGCTTTTGATATGTCGCTTGAGGAAATTTGGACCAGTCTTCTCGTTGGTGCACAGCTAGTTCAAGCCGATGAAAACACGGCGCGCGATCCCCATGAGATATACTCTCGTCTAAACAAGCACAGTGTCACAATTTTGCATGCCGTGCCGAGCCTCGCAGCGCTTATCAAACCTAATATTCCATCGCTGCGGCTTCTCAATCTTGGCGGCGAAGCATGCACCTTAGCCACAATTCAGCATTGGGAAAGAGAGGGGCTTCGTATCGTCAATACTTATGGGCCAACCGAAGCCACAGTAAGTTGCACATTGAGCGAACTAAGCCCGGATCGGCCGATAACAATTGGCAACCCTCTCCCCAATTACCGAATATATATTGTTGATGCAGAAGGAAAGCTGGTTAAAAAAGGCGAGGCCGGCGAATTATGGATTGGCGGACCCGGCGTAGCCAATGGCTACATCGCCCAATCCGAATTGACCCAGGAACGGTTCAGTCATGATCCCTTTTCACCGCAACCGGGGCGCGTCTATCGAACGGGCGATGAGGCCATAATTGGTCCGACGAATGAAATTCTTTTTCTCGGCCGCCGCGACGGTCAGGTTAAGATCCGCGGTTATCGTGTAGAGCTAGAAGAAATTGAAAAAGCACTCAGTGACCTTTCCTCAGTATTATTGGCCGGCGTGGCGGTTCAAACCAATCGAACTGGTGATAACGAACTCATTGCCGTCCTCGTGCCGACCGCTGGACATACCATCCGTCTTGAGGGCGTTCGAGCGCATCTGAAACAAAGGCTCCCGCCCTATATGATCCCCAGTCTCTTCCGGATTTCGGATGACCTTCCTCGCTTGCAAAGCGGCAAGGTGGATCGGCAAACCTTAACCTCCAGTGCTGTTGGCATAACCTTGGTCGAGGCTACTGTAGACAATACAATATCAACACTTGAACGCCGTCTTATTGAGGCACTGAGCGGCGTTATCGGACGGGATGTGATCAACCCAACAATGGACTTTTTTGAAGATCTCGGCGCTCATTCTCTTATGATGGCGCGCTTTGTTTCTAAACTGCGCCAAAGTTCCGATTTAGTTCGATTATCCATGCGGGATGTTTATGCAACGCGTTCCATACGCAGCCTTGCGGCATTGATTGAATGCCGCATCGATCACAGCAGCGAGGCTGTAACGACCCAGGCTGCTACAGCAACGACAGATACGCCACCTAGCTCTGTAGATCACCGACGCTATTATGTATGCGGCGTTGCACAGGCCATATCCCTTTTTTTAATTTATGGGGTTTTGGCATCAGCATTGGTTACACCTTATTTTGCTTACGCCTTGGCTGATGAATGGACAACCGATTTCACCCTGTCCTGCTTGTCGTGTCTTGCAACGGCAACGGTTATGCCAGCCTTGATGTTCAGTCTTATAATTGTAGCGAAATGGCTTATTATTGGTCGCTATAAAGCAGGCGACTATCCGCTATGGGGTAGCTATTATTTCAGGTGTTGGCTAGCCGAAAGACTTCTTGATTTGATACCTATCGATCTACTTTCAAACTCGCCACTTTATAGCCATGCGCTACGGCTGTTAGGCGCAACAATCGGTCATAATGTTGATTTGGGCACCATCCACATCGGAGCCTTCGATTTGCTGACAATAGGTGATGGCACTAGCCTGGGCAGTGGCACGCTGATCAATAACCGGACCTACGATGGCAAAATGATGCGGCTTAGACCCGTCGTATGTGGTAGCAATGTCTATATAGGCGCCTGCGCCATTCTTAATGGTGGGGTTCATATTGGCGATCATGCCGAAATTCAGGATATGGCACAAATCGCGCCTGATACAATTGTTCCCCAATTAGAAATTTGGAGCGGTTCTCCTGCTATTAAGGTAGGGCACAGCGTTAACGTTGCGCCGTTACCCAGACGACGCCCCATGCTCCAGCAAATAGCCCTGATCGGCGTCTATCTGATATTGGCAGCAGCCTTGGCCGTTTGCAGTGTTGCACCCATTCTTCCTGTTCTCTACGCGTTAAATGAGCTTGACGCCGCAGCACCCGATGGCAATTTTAATTATTTGCTTCTTTCGCCCTTATTTGGATTAATTTACACTCTACTTTTTGCATTAATTGTTGTTAACGTTCGATGGGTTCTGCTTGGTCGGGTAAAGGCTGGCACCTATGACGTTCAGGGCCTCTTCTTTGCGCGCAAGTGGTTCGTTGATAAGCTATTCGAATTATCTCTGACGGTTATCTATTCTTTTTTTTCGACCCTTTACGTCGCGCCATATTATCGCCTGCTAGGTGCAAAAATCGGCAAACGATCCGAAATATCAACGGCCATAAATGTAACGCATGATTTGTTGGAAATTGGTGATGAAGCTTTTATCGCCGATGCCGTTGTTTTAGGTGACTCACAAATTCGTCACGGTCAACTCACCTTGCAATATACAAAGCTTGGTCGTCGTTGCTTTGCCGGAAACGGATCGGTGATTCCGAATGGTAGCATTATGCCGAACGAAACCTTACTCGGTGTTCTTTCGCTAGCACCTGAAAATAGAAATCTAAAGCTAAAACCTGGAACAACTTGGTTTGGCATACCATCGCAAGCATTGCCAAATCGGGAAATGTTTTTGAATTACCCGGAAGACCTCACCTTTAGACCCACGCGTATGCGTTGGTTGGGTCGACTTACCATTGAGACACTGCGTATTCTATTTCCATCGACCTATCTAATTGCAAGTCTGACTTTGATGATCAATGCTGCATTTCAAATCGACGAAAGTTTTAACCTTTTTTGGGCTATTATCTGTTTGCCCTTGCTTTATATGTTTATGGTGGCATTTCCCGCGCTGGCGGTAATTATCCTTCTCAAGCGTCTTTTAATTGGGCGCTATGAAGCGGGGACGCATCCGATGTGGACCTCATTTGTTTGGTTCAGCGAAGCTTTAACTGCTATCTATGAGATGCTACTTGTTCCACTTCTTTTTAATTTCTTGCGAGGCACTCCCTTTATCGCTTGGGCTTTTCGTGCTTTGGGGGCAAATATTGGTAAGCGGACCTTTATTGACACGACTGATATAACAGAATTTGATCTGGTGACGATCGGCGACGGTGCTGTGCTGTCCCACCAATCAAGTCCACAGACACACCTTTTCGAAGACCGCGTCATGAAACTTGGCCCGGTTGTAATCGGTGCAGGAGCCGTAATCGGAGCACTTAGTATTCTCCTTCCAGACACGGTTGTTGGTGATCAATGTTCGATTGCGCCGCTATCGCTCGTGATGAAAGGCGAGGAGCTACCCGCAGGCAGTCTTTGGACTGGATCACCCGCAGAGCCTTTCTAACAATGTTATTGCGAAATCGAAACGATTGCTTTCTCTTTTTTACCGGCAAGACGGATCGTGGTCTTGCACCCGATTTCTGGCTACCTCGTCTTGCAGAAATTTATGGTTGGCATCCTGCTGCTTGCGATCTTAAAAAGACGATAACAGGCCAACCCAAGTTAATGGTTGATGGAAGCATGATTCATTGCTCGGTCAGCCACGCCGTCGGTTTAACAGTGATTACATTTCATACCAAATTTGCAACCGGCGTTGATGCGGAATTGATTGACGAAAGCCGATCCGATTTTGACCTACTTGAAACATATTTTCCCAGCGTGGATCCATCAACGGAAAGTGGGAATAACAATGATATTTTTTTAAAGCATTGGACCAAGGTTGAAGCCTATTTGAAAGCACAAGGCACCGGATTTTTGCAACCGAAAATCAGTGCTCCTGATGATACTAAAGCCAAAACGATCAGCTGGATCGAAGAGCATGGGGAAAGCCGTTGGCGCATAAGCCAGATCTACCTTGGCACTGCACGTCGAAAGCCGGGTTATTTTTGACTGTTTCTGAGCCACTTTTAACCTCGTGGGAATCTTATTCGTCTGTCGTAACAGGCATGTTGGTCGGCCACGTCTTGCTTCAACGAGGTAAGACAATTATCAAAAAAAACAAACCACTCGAAATCAACCCTACAAACTCAAAAATATAGTTTTTAAAATGTTTTTGGTAGCGGAGGAAGGCTACGGTCTATATGGCGTTTTCTGGACGGTCCTAACAAAAATATAAAATTTTTTACTAAGTCATTAAAATAAAAATTTTTTTAGAATATTATATAGAAATAACCTTCATGCCTTTGATCTTGCGCACGGTCAAAAGACAACTACTATTGACGGATAATCTATAACTTACATTGGGGGACCTGAGGACCGAGGCGATTGTAATCCGGAAGACTGGAGGCCCCGAAGTCCTGTCTTATGAAGAAGTGACGCTACCACCACCCGGCAAAGGTGAGGTTCGCGTTCGCCACACCGCCATTGGTGTAAATTATCTCGATGTCTATTATCGTACGGGGCTTTATCCATCACCAAGCCTACACATTACGCCTGGCATTGACGGTGCAGGCATTGTTACAGCATTAGGCGAAGGCGTAACAGACATCCGCAAAGGAGATCGCGTGGCCTTCGTGGCATCGCCGGGATCATATGCAGAAGAACGCAACATCTCGGCGTCAGTGATCGTCAAGATTCCAAATTCGATCAGTGAGGCTATCGCTGCGGCCATTATGCCCAAGGGTCTTACAGCATAATACCTCTTGCGCCGCATCTATCGCGTTAAGGAAGGGGATATCATTCTCAATCACGTGGCCTCAGGTGGTGTTGGCCTCATTCTTGGACCATGGGCGAAGCATATTGGAGCAACGGTAATTGGGACTGTCGGCACTGATGATAAGGCCAAGCTTACCAGGACAAAAGGCAGGTGCAAACATGTTATCAATTATCGGACCGAAAATTTTGTTGGCTAGGTCTCTAAGATTACAAAAGGTGAGAAATGCCATGTTGTCTATGATGGAGTTGGCAAGGACACATTCATGAGCTCGCTTGATTGCGTTAGGCCGCTCGGCATGCTTGTGAGTTTTGGAAATGCATCAGGACTGGTCGACCCAATCAATCCCAGCATTCTCGGGCCAAAGGGCTCTTTGTTCCTGACACGTCCGAGCTATTTCAATTATTTTGCTAAATGCGAAGAATTGGTCAAAGGGGCGCGTGAACTCTTCAAAGTCATTGAAGATAAGGTGATCAAAATTCAGCCGCCGACAAAAGCTGCATTGATAGATTCAGCCGACGTTCACAGGGCACTTGAAGGCCGGAAGACAACAGGTGCGACGGTTCTCATACCGTAGTCACCGTTTCAAATGACAACGCCCGCCAAATGGTGGGCGTCTGATCGCTAGTCCACGCACGATGTGAAGGTGGTGAGTTGGAATTGCAGTCGCAGAATCTCTCGTAAATTGAACAGCTTAACTTCTCGGATAAGTCCATTTTCGAGAAGCCGTTGATTTATGGGAAAAGATCAGTAATTAGTGTTACGTATTCAAGCTGCGTTCCTTGTTTAAATAGGCAGAACAATGTGCCGTTTTCTAGCGTATCGGGGAAGTCCCATCTTTCTTGACGAACTCGTCAGCTCGCCCGAGCACTCACTCGTTCGGCAATCCATTCATGCAGAACAGGCCAAGACTGAAACTAATGGTGACGGATTTGGTATTGGCTGGTACGCGCACCACACCCATCCCGGCGTTTATCGCGAGGTGCACCCCGCTTGGTCTGACGAAAATTTGCGCTCGATTTGCAGCCAAGTGACATCCGGCCTCTTCTTCGCACACGTACGCGCGGCGACAGGCACATCAACCAGTCGCTCAAATTGTCACCCGTTTTCACACGGTAAGTGGATGTTTATGCACAATGGTCAAATCGGCGGCTGGCATACAATTCGTCGCGATGTTGAGGCCTTAATCACGAATGATGCTTATACCGCGCGATTGGGAACGACTGACAGCGAGGCTATTTTTCTAGCGGCGCTTTCACGTGGACTTGAGAATGACCCAATTGGGGCTATGACAAAAACCATCCGCGATATACGCAATCTGCAGACAAAATATAAAATAACCACTCCGCTTCGCTTTACCGCGGCCATGACAGACGGCGTAGATATGTTTGCCTTCCGCTGGTCATCGGACGATCAGCCACCGACGCTTTATTGGCAAGCAACGGATCAAGGCATGATTGTGGTCTCCGAACCTCTGGACCACGACCATGGTCACTGGAACGAGGTACCTAAAAATTCCGTCTTTTCAACCGTTAAATCGGACACTGTCTGCTATGATTTTTTGCCCACGCACGACACTGCAGACGCCTTAAACTAACGTATGCCTGCTCTCACAAAACTTTGCACAAATTGACGTTGAAACAGCAAAAATCCAATCAATAAGGGGGCCGAAGTCATAAGCGTCGCCGCCGTGATGACGGACCAGTCAATCCCCTGATCACTCGACGCGAAAACGGCAAGGCCAACTGTTAAGGGCCGTGTTTCGACGGAGTTAGTGATGATCAAAGGCCAAAGAAAATTATTCCAATGCCAGCTTACGGACACAAGCCCGTAAGCCACATAAATCGGGCGCGCAATGGGAACATAAACGCGCCATAAAGTACCAAAGGGTCCGCAGCCCTCAATACGCGCCGCTTCCTCCAAATCCTTTGGGATCGTCAAGAAAGTTTGGCGTAACAGAAAAATACCAAAGGCCGACGCAAGATAGGGAAGCGCGATGCCGGGAAGTGTATCCATAAGGCCTAACATTTTTATCGCACTATAATTTTCGAGCAATAAGATATCGGGTGCCACCATCAGCTGAATGAGGACTAGGGCAAACAGGAGGCGGCTGCCAACAAAGGGAAGCCGTGCGAAGGCAAAGGCGGCCAGCGTGCACAACGTAAATTGTGCGATCAAAATACCGATCACCAGCAATGTCGTATTCAGAAAATAACGCGCAAAGGGTGCTGCTTGCCAAGCATTTTTGAAATTCTCCAACGTCAGCGGAGCGGTGAAAGAAAAATGCGCCATGTAGGCAGGGGAATGAAAGGCCGTCCACACGGCAAACACCAGCGGCAAGAGCCACAGTAAGCCAAGCAGCCAAGCGGCGCCCTGCTCCACCCCACGACCAAGCATTCTAAGTGCTTTCATTGGTAATGCACCCTGCGGTCAAGAGCGAAGAATTGGCCGAGCGCGACGAGCCCTAAGACGCAGAGGAGCACTACAGTCATTGCCGAAGCGAGGCCAAAATCAAAATATTTAAACCCGACTTCGTATATCCGGAACAGCAAAACAGATGTTGCATTATTTGGCCCCCCACCCGTCATGACAAAAATATGGTCAACCACGCGAAACGCATTGATCAGCGCATTGACCATCACGAACAAAGTCGTCGGCATGAGAAGTGGAAAAGTCACACGTCTGAAAAAGGTGAAGCGGCCCGCTCCTTCAATCGCGGCAGCTTCTTTCAAATCAGGCGAAATTTGCTGCAAAGCTGCCAGATAAAATATCATGAAAAAGCCAGACTCTTTCCAAATCGCCACGATGGTAACAGCCAAAAGCGCGGTATTGTTGGAGCCAAGAAAATTATTACCGCCAAGCCCTAAAGGCTTGAGAATTTGCTCTAACAGCCCGTAATCGGGCGTGAAGAAAAAGATCCAGATATTGGCGACCGCGATCATCGGCAAAATCGTCGGCGTAAAATAGGCAACGCGTAAAAAGCTCCGGCCCGCCAATTTGTCATTCACGAACAGCGCCATCATCATGGCAATCGCGATCGAGAGCGGCACGGAGCCAAGCGCGTAGATAAGATTATTGGTCAGTGCCTTCCAAAATATTGGGTCGGCAACCAGCGAATCATAATTATCGAGGCCAACAAATCGGCTTGGCCGTTTTGGCTTGTCGGTAGACATAAAGCTATGAACGAAACTTTCTACCACCGGGATATGGGTGAAAAGTGCCAAGAGCGTTGCCGCAGGCAGCACCATTAACCAACCATAGAGCGAGAGGCGGAGAGTGTTCATGAGAGAGTGGCCGCCCCTAAAGAGAGGCGGCCGACCTTTCGCAAGATCAGTTGAAGTCTTTCAACACGCGTTCGGCTTCCGCTTGCGCGTCTTTCAACGCTGCGTCCGCAGGCTTCGCACCCGTCATCACGGCTTGGATCGCGTCATTGGCAAGCTTCGTGACCCGTTGATTTTCATGCACGGTCATTTCTGGAACGGCGTATTTCAACTGATCGCGGGCAATGATTGCTGCTGGGAAGTCGGCCGCATAAGCCTTCATCGCTGGCGTTTCATAGGCAGCAGGTTGGGTTGCGACGTAACCGGTCTTTGTAGACCAATCGGCGGCGCGCTCTGGCGTCGTCATATATTTCACAAAGGCCAAGGCTGCGGCTTGTTTTTCAGCCGACATGCCTTTGAAGAAATAGAAATTGCCGCCACCCGTTGGTGCGCCGAACTGCGTCTTGCCAGGCAAGAAGCCAATACCAAACGGGAATTTAGCATTGTTTTTAACATTGGTGAGGTTACCCGTCGTGTGCCACATCATTGCCGTGCGGCCTTCGATGAAGTCGCGCGGCGTGGTGCCCCAATTGATGAGGCCCGCAGGCTGGGCGCCATCGACCTTGGAGAGATCGTACCAATATTGCAGAGCTTCGACGACCTTGGGATCGGCGAAATTAACCTTCGTGCCTTCGGCATTGTTGATGCGCACACCGTTGCCGGTGGTCAGGCCAGTAAACAACCAAAGCGAATTGCCGTCGGATGGGATTTCGATACCCCATTGTGTCACGGCACCCGAAGCGTCCTTCTTCGTCAGCTTCTTGGCAAAGTCGCGCATTTCATTCCAATCCTTAGGTCCCTTATCGGGATCAAGGCCGGCGGCCTTGAACATTTCCTTGTTCCAATAGAGTACCGGTGTCGAGCGCTGGAATGGGATGGCGTAAGTCTTACCCTTCAATTTGGCGTTTTCCATGAACGCTGGATAGAAGCCTTCGACCCATGCCTTGTCGGCGGGTGTCTTGATGACATCGTCAACGGGAACGACGGCATCTTCATCAACAAGCGACGTAATATCAGCAGCAAGTAGAATAGCGAGTTCAGGTGCATCACCACCCTTAACTGCGGTCAGGGCTTTACCTATGGTTTGCACATAATCACCCGCGTAAACTGGCTTAATTTTAATACCCGGATTATCTTTCTCAAATCCCGCGGCATATTCATCAATGATTTTAGTAATCGGGCCGCCAACGGCGACAGGATAGTAAAAGCGCAATTCAATATCAGCGGCATAGGCTGACGCACCAAAGCCTAAGCCAAGGGCTAAAGTCGAGACGGTAAAGAAACGGCGGGTAAGGCTATTCATTGTCTATCTTTCTTTGGTTGGAGGTTGGCTAGAGTGGATACAAAATTCGACGCCCGGTTGAGGCGTCAAAGGCAAATTCATGAGAGGGGATCCAATGGGCTGACACGGCTTGACCAAGTGAGAATGATTGTAAACCTGGCAAGCGGGCCGCTAAACGATCTTCACCCGCGCGAAGAGTGACGACGGAATCAGCTCCAAGATATTCAATCGTCTCTACGATGCCTTCCGCACCGAGTGGTTGCGGCTCAGAAACTGGCGCCTCATTCAATACCTCGAGTTTAACATGCTCGGGTCGCACACCCCGCCACTGGTCTGATCTCAGCGAGGAGATGACGTTCATAGGTGGAGCGCCGATAAAGCGTGCCACAAAACTCGAAGCTGGGTTACTGTAGAGATCAGAGGGCGAGCCGCTTTGTTCGATTTTTCCTTCGCGCATCAGCACAATCCGGTCTGCCATCGTCATGGCTTCCGTTTGATCGTGAGTGACATAAATCATGGTCATGCCCAGGCGTTGTTGTAGCGCCCGAATTTCAAGACGCATCTCGTGACGCAACTGGGCGTCAAGATTGGAAAGCGGCTCGTCCATAAGACAAATAGACTTTTCACTGACAATCGCGCGCGCTAAGGCAACGCGCTGCCGCTGGCCGCCAGAAAGTTGCGATGGGCGTCTTTCGAGATAATCGGTAAGCCCAACAAGCTTAGCAACATCAGTTAATTTCTTAACCCAAGCGGTTTTTGGCAGACGGCGAACGCGAAGGCCAAAAATTATATTCTCAGCAACTGTTAAATGAGGGAATAAAGCGTAGGATTGAAACACCATGGCAATGCCACGCTCGGCCGGATCAATCGCGGTCACGTCTTTGTCCGCGATGGTAATGGTTCCTCGATCCGCACGCTCTAGGCCGGCGATCAGGCGGAGGCAGGTCGACTTGCCGCAGCCCGATGGACCTAACAAAATCGTCAAGCTTCCAGCCTCAACTTCTAATGAAATGGATTCCACCGCCCTGGCGGACCCAAAAGTTTTTGTAAGCTGGGTAAGTTTGATGGCAGTCAACGGTGGCAACTTTCATCGGCAACTCAGTTAAGTTGACGATGGAAGTAGAGCTAATGGTTGACGCTTTTATGAACCTTAATGGTACAGCGAAAATTGTCCGGTTAATCAAAGTTATAAGATACATCTTCGTTGGAACTTTGGAAAGTTATCAGTTCGTCACACGAATCAGTCCCTCTTACGTCGCGACTAAAAATACCTGCAGCATTCACTGTGTGATCAAGGAATGGCATGGCTAAAAATAGGGAAAAGCGGCGCGATAAATTTGGTCGTGTAAAAGAAGATAGCAAAGTAGTTCAGCTTTTTAAAAAATCACAATCCTCGAAAAAGAAATTCGAACAAGAGCGAACGCCACCCCCGATTTTGGCCCTCACCCTGAAGCAAGCGGAATATCTCGGCCATCTTCGAACGAGTGAGCAAATTTTTGTTTTGGGGCCCGCAGGCACTGGAAAGACCTGGATGGCTGCGACCTACGCAGCGGACCTTTACCGAAGTCAGGCCATCAGAAAAATAATTCTAACCCGTCCTAATGTACCATGTGGCCGATCGCTCGGATTTTTCCCCGGGTCCATGGAAGAAAAATTTGCTCCATGGGCGGTACCAATTACGGATGCCATCCGCGACCGCCTTGGTGGCGCCGTTTATGACGTCGCGGTAAAGAATGGCGATATTGAAGTTGTCCCGTTTGAAGTGATGCGGGGGCGGTCATGGAAAAATTCTTTCATCCTGCTCGATGAGGCCCAAAATACGACGATTGCCGAGATTAAAATGTTTTTGACGCGTATCGGCGAGGACTGCCTGACGGTTATTAACGGCGATATTATGCAATGCGACCTTGAGCGAGACTCTGGTTTACGTCGAGCAATTGACCTTGTTCGGCAGCGTGACTTGCCCGTACCTATTGTGGAGTTTTCGCTTGACGATATTGTTAGGTCTGGAATTTGCGCCATGTGGGTGCGAGCGTTTGAAGGCTAAATAATTACGCTGGAGAGCACAATTTGACCAAAGTAGAAATGGCGATAGGCAGTAAGTGCCCATCGCCCGATTACTAAATGCGCAAATGGAAAATCGGTTAGTATACCGATGGGACGTGTAGCTCCTCTGGAACTGGATTTCGCAAATAATCGGGATTGTGCACGCGAGGCGGCAGAACTGGCATCTCGTGTGGCACTTCCTCGTGCGGTATCTGGGCAAGAAGATGGTGAATGCAATTAAGGCGTGCCCGCTTTTTATCGACAGCATCAACTACCCACCAACGTGACTCAGGCGTGTGGGTGCGCGCCAGCATGTCCTCTTTGGCCTTTGTGTAAAATTCCCAACGGCTGCGCGATTCAAGATCCATTGGGCTTAATTTCCATTGCTTAAGTGGATCATGGATACGCATCATGAAGCGGAGATTTTGTTCTTCATCGGTAATAGAGAACCAATATTTGATGAGAATAATTCCAGAGCCGATGATCATGCGCTCAAAATCGGGAACAGTTTGGTAAAATTCTTCTACCTGGTCTTCGGTACAAAAACCCATAACCCGTTCAACGCCTGCCCGATTGTACCAGCTGCGATCGAACAAAACTATTTCCCCAGCTGCAGGCAAGTGTTGGATGTAGCGCTGAAAATACCACTGGGATTTTTCACGTTCGGTGGGCGCGGATAGCGCCACGACGCGACATGTTCTTGGATTAAGGCGCTGCGTGATCCGCTTGATGACGCCGCCCTTACCTGCTGCGTCACGGCCCTCAAATAAAACCACAACTTTCAATTTCTTATGGACGACCCAATCTTGCAGTTTAACCAATTCTTTCTGCAGTCGAATAAGCTCTTTGAAATAAAAATGCCTATCAAGGTCCGGATGTTCAGCGGCCGCCATTCCACGCTCAATTAAGGCATCCAGGCGGCTATCGTCAAACTCCATCTCGAGTTCTTCGTCAATGCTATCGAGAATTTCTTCCTGAATTTGGCTTTTGGTAAGCGCTGTAGCGATTGGTGTTTCTGTCGTCATTTTAAGCCTCTAAAGTTAACCTTGGAGCGATAAAATTAAGCACTTTCGATGATTGACGCCTATTCATGACGTTAAAAAATGGTGCCGGTGGGTTATAGGCAAAAGATTGAGTATCGTAGTCACCCAAATAATCCAGCGAGATAAGAGGCGACGCTTTCGGCCAATCCGCCAACGAATAAAGTTTGAAGCGACGACTTAAACACATTAATTTTGGTGAGTCTGCGTTTGACGGCCCCGAAAAGGAGAGCACTATCCGATCCAATGAAATGTTCCTCAATATGCGGCGTATTAGGCATCTTGGCGTCCTATTACTTCGTCTGAGCAATAGACCGCAAAATAATATGACAACGATAAGACAGATCCAAATCGACTATCGGGTTATTTGGTCGTTAAGGGCTAATTTTTAGCTATTTGGCGTCGCCTAACATGCCAATAAAAAACGCTCGCCGAAGGAAGTTCGTGCAAACGTTATCAGTGCGAATACAATGACGCTCTACTTAGAAAGAATTGTAAACCCAGCCTTCTCAAAAATAGAGATCGCGGACGGTGTTTTCAAATATTCGATGAACAGCTTTGCGTTATCCCCTTTGGAGGATGAAGTGGCAGCAAAGCTATAAATTATGGGCAAATGGCTATCTTCAGGTAGGGTCGCTACGATCCTAACATTTGTTTCGCTCTTGGCTTCCGTATAAAAAACAAGGCCTAGATTCACCTCTCCCTTAGATACAAATGCTGTTCCTGCCATGTCATGTTTTACAATTTGTATATGAGGCTCAATAACGTCCCAAAGTCCTAATTTTTTTAAGGCGGACTTTCCATATTCACCGCTGGTCGTATTTTCTAAATGAGATATCGTAAACTTACCTTCTCCAATTGCATTGGTGATTGCTTCGGATGTTAAAGTAATTTCCCTTAAATTGCTGGTCCCTGGCACAATTAGAACGAGAGAATTGCCAAAGAGACCCGCCTTTGTTTCAGGCTGAATGAGCTTCTTTTCAGCCATGTAGTCCATCCATTTAACGTCAGTAGAAATATAGACGTCCGCTGGCATACCAGCTTCTATTTGTTTTGCCGCCATAACCGATGATGTGAATGAGAACTTAACCAGTGGCCCTCCGTGAGCGTTGAACGTTTTGCCTACCTCTTCAATGACCTGTTTTAGCGAAACGGGGGCAACTACTGTCAGGCTCTCATCGTTTGCTAATAGATTAGAGCTTGCTAACAGAGTTAAAAAGCATGCTGCTAATAAATTTTGAAGAGCGTAAGGCTTCATTGATTACCTTCAAGAAATATCGGAATTTTGTATCAGAAAATCGTATAAAGTAATCTATTAAACCGCGATTTTATATTTATGCAAATAGCATATCAGACATATTATATTTTATACCCGTCATAATCATTCTAAAGTTTGATGGGGCAGGATGGGGCTAACTTCGAGAATTATATTTGGTTAAGCGAGCCAGATGTTAATGTTTACAGGCAGATAGACCGTATACTGGCTGATTAGGAAAAGCTAACGTCCCAAGAGACGAAAACTATTATGGAATATAGCCGAAAAGACTTAGCTGCCATTGTCCCAGATCAGCCCAGCAAGGAGAGACGATGTCATTTTGCTTGGCGCTTCATTACGTCGTAGGAATGGATGCTGCTTCTGGAAATTGTACTAACTCGCAGGTGAATTCGACCCATTTGTGGCGGTTTGTTTCCCAAACAGAGCGGCTCGGCTTGGTAAAATTCGGATCGCCAAAAGCACCGAGTACAACAGCAGTCATTCCAGGACGAAGATCTGCTTGATAATAAAGGCTAGTTCCACAGTTTGGGCAGAATTCGAATCGTATCGTCCTATTC
>JAPJMW010000151.1 GCA_026461505.1 Beijerinckiaceae bacterium | reverse complement strand
GTCGATCTTGGAGCCGCCCCTGGGGGCTGGGCACAGGTCGCTGCAAAAATTGTAGGTTCTGATAAGGGGCGTGGCAAAGTTGTCGGAATCGATCTTTTAGAAATTGAGCCTATCGCGGGTGTCGACTTTCAGGTGATGGATTTTCTTCTTGAGGACGCGCCCGAGCGTTTAAAGGCGATGCTTGGTGGTGATGCCGATGTCGTCATGTCTGATATGGCGGCCAATACTACAGGACATAAGAAGACCGATCATTTGAAGATCGTTGCTTTGGCTGAGTTAGCGGCTGATTTCGCCCGAGAGGTCTTGGCCCCAGGTGGTATTTTTCTCGCAAAAGTCTTGCAAGGCGGAACCGAGGGCGAGCTTCTGGCTAATTTGAAGCGCGATTTCGCCGTTGTCCGGCACTATAAACCTGCGGCAAGTCGTGCCGATTCGGCCGAGCTTTATGTCGTTGCCACAGGATATCGCGGCTCAAGAGGCGCGCTTACGTCAAATGATGATGATTTCGAGCGTTGACGGCTGGTTATCCCGCCGCGTGTTTCGTCATTCGATGAATATTTTTAAAAATTTCACTCTCTGACTTTTAGTTTCACGGGGACCGTGATAGGTCCCAGTGCCAATTCATAGTTCAGCGAAGCGGTGCTTCGCATATGAAATTCCCTTAAAGAGGCAAGGAGTTGGCCATGAACGGATTATCGACTATTAGGCCCGCAATCCGTGAAGCGCTTACCTTCGACGACGTGTTGCTTCAGCCTGGTCACTCGCTCGTCATGCCGGGTGAGGTCGATGTTACGACAAGGTTAACCCGCAATCTTTCGCTTAAGCTTCCCATTATCTCCGCCGCGATGGACACGGTAACCGAGAGCCGATTGGCAATCGCCATGGCGCAGGCAGGTGGTCTTGGTGTCCTTCATCGGAACATGACCAATGAGGAGCAGGCGAACGAGGTGCGTGCGGTCAAGAAGTTTGAAAGCGGCATGGTTGTTAATCCGCTGACCATCTATCCGGACGAGACGTTGTCAGACGCGCTTGAGTTAATGAAGCGGAATAAGATTTCCGGTGTACCTGTGGTTGAGCGCGGAGCGGGCGACAAGGCTGGAAAGCTGGTTGGCATTTTGACCAACCGTGACGTTCGATTTGCGAATAACCCGACACAACAGGTTTCCGAGTTAATGACGAAGGACCGTCTCATTACGGTTCGTGAGGGAGTAAGCCAAGACGAAGCGCGGCGTCTTTTGCATCAATTTCGGATCGAGAAATTGCTGGTTGTTGATGATCATTACCGTTGTATCGGGTTGATCACGGTTAAGGATATGGAAAAGCAAGTTTCGCACCCTGATGCATCAAAGGACGCTCGTGGGCGGCTACTTGTTGCCGCAGCAACGACGGTGGGTGATAACGGGTTTTCACGGGCCGAAGCGTTGATCGATGCTGGTTGTGATGTGGTGATTGTTGACACTGCTCATGGTCATTCTCAGCGGGTGCTGGAAAGCGTAACCCGCATTAAGAAATTGTCGAACGCTGTTCAAATCATTGCCGGTAACGTGGCAACTGCTAGCGGGACTCAAGCTTTGATTGATGCCGGCGCCGATGCCGTAAAAATTGGTATCGGTCCGGGCTCGATCTGCACCACGCGTATTGTCGCGGGCGTTGGTGTTCCACAACTTTCGGCGATTATGGATGCTTATTCTGTCGCGTCAAAGGCGGATGTTCCGGTGATTGCCGATGGTGGGATTAAGTTCTCAGGCGATTTGGCGAAAGCGTTGGCAGCAGGCGCTGAAACCGCCATGATTGGTTCCTTGTTAGCGGGTACAGATGAAAGCCCGGGTGAAGTTTTCCTTTATCAAGGACGCACTTATAAGGCCTATCGTGGCATGGGATCGGTTGGGGCCATGGCCCGCGGTTCAGCGGACCGTTATTTCCAGCAAGATATCAAGGATGCTTTGAAGCTTGTGCCTGAAGGGATCGAGGGGCAAGTGCCTTATAAGGGCCCTGTTGGCAGCGTATTGCATCAGCTGGCTGGTGGGTTGCGCGCTGCTATGGGCTATGTCGGTTCGCCAACTTTGCCTGAATTTCGCGAACGTGCGGAATTCGTTCGCATTACATCAGCCGGTTTGCGCGAAAGCCATGCTCACGATGTGACCATAACCCGTGAGAGCCCTAATTATCCGACCTAAAGTCGGGCGTAACGCGTCCGTTCGGCGCGCTGAAAGATAAGATATGACACCTTCTGCCCGGTTATCGGCTGCGATCGAAATTTTGGATGATATTGCTGCGCGTAGGCGTCCTGCCAATGATGTTCTAAAGGATTGGGGGCTTTCCCATCTGTTTGCCGGTTCTGGTGACCGTGCTGGAATATCGGCATTGGTCCATGACGCGTTGCGTCGCCGTGCTTCGGCCGGGTTTATCATGGGCAGCGAGAGCTCCCGCGCGATGCTCTTGGGTACGTTACGACTTTCACGCGGCCTCGACGTAAATGCGATTTCCGCACTCTGTGATGGTAGTCGGTTTGCGCCTCAGCCTTTGTCAGATGAAGAGCGTCAGGCTTTGACATCAGGTACGCTTGATGGTGCGCCTGCATGGGTGGCAGGTGATTATCCCGAATGGCTTGATGGTGAATTTCAAACGGCATTTGGTGAAAGCAGGATGGAAGAGTTATCTGCGCTAGCCAGCCGTGCTCCGGTTGATATTCGAGTAAACACGTTGAAGGCAGAGCCGGCAGCTGTTCTCGAGCAATTATCGCATATGAATGCAAAGACGGCGGATTTCTCACCCGTCGGGTTACGAATTCTTCCGCTTGAAGATGGTCGTGCCGTTTCGGTTCAGTCCGAGCCTGCGTTCCAAAAGGGTGCCTATGAAATTCAAGACGAGGGTTCACAGTTGGCGGCCCAGCTCGCGGCTCCCGATCCGGGTATGCAAATCATCGATTTATGTGCGGGTGGTGGCGGCAAAACGCTTGCTCTTGCGGCTTTGATGGATAACCGCGGACAAATCTTTGCGACCGACAATGATAAACGACGGTTGGCCCCGATCTTTGACCGGATGACAAGGGCAGGTGTTCGGAATGTTCAGGTTAGGTCACCTAAGGGTAAAGAGGACGAGCCTTTAGAGGGTTTAGAAGGGCATGTCGATTTGGTGGTTGTCGATGCGCCTTGCACCGGAACCGGAACATGGCGTCGTAACCCGGATGCGAAATGGCGCGTGCGTCCAAACGCGCTCGAAGATCGAATTAAAGAGCAAGCAGAAGTGCTTGATAGAGCTTCAAAATATATAAAAATTGGTGGACGGATTGCCTACATAACATGTTCGCTGTTGCCGCGTGAAAATGACGGTGCGGTTACCGGTTTTCTAGATCGGCATTCGGACTTTGAAGTCATTGAGCCAGCCAGTGTCGCCGAACATGCGGGTCTCGAGGCTTTGGCTAGTTTTGTGTCACCCGAGGGATTTGGTCTTCAGTTGACCCCCAAGCGGACCGGCACGGATGGTTTTTATATTTCGATCTTAACGAAGGTAGCGTGACGCGGGATGAGCGAGATGACGGAAACGCATGAAAAGATACTGATCGTCGATTTCGGCAGTCAGGTAACGCAACTCATTGCGAGGCGGGTTCGCGAAGAAGGAATTTACTGCGAAATCGTTCCGTTTCAATCAGCCGATAAAGCCTTTGCCGATCTCGCTCCAAAGGCCGTCATCCTTTCAGGCGGCCCAGCTTCTGTTCTCGACCAAAATGCCCCTTCAGCACCGCAGGCAATTTTTACGGCAGGAATACCTGTCCTTGGCATTTGTTATGGTGAGCAGACCATGGCAAAGCAATTGGGTGGCAAGGTCGAGGGTGGGCACCATCGCGAATTCGGACGAGCTGAAGTAACGGTAACAGCCGATTGCGCACTATTTGAAGGTGTGTGGGAAAAGGGACAGCGCTACCCCGTCTGGATGAGCCATGGTGACCGCGTAACCGTATTGCCTGAAGGTTTTGCCGTTGTTGCAACCTCAGAAAACGCGCCGATTGCTGTTATTGCAGATGAGGCTAGGCGCTTTTATGCGGCGCAATTCCACCCCGAAGTTGTTCATACGCCACATGGGGCAGCGCTTATTCGGAATTTCGTGCGTAACATTGCCGGGTGTCACGCCGATTGGACCATGAAAGCGTTCCGCGAAGAAGCCATAGCCCGAATTCGCACTCAAGTTGGCAAAGGCCGGGTGATCTGCGGTTTGTCCGGTGGCGTCGATTCCGCAGTAGCTGCGGTGCTAATCCATGAGGCGATTGGCGATCAATTAACCTGCGTCTTCGTCGATCACGGATTGCTGCGAATGGCGGAAGCCGAAAAGGTCGTTTCGCTCTTTAAAGACCACTATAACATTCCGCTTGTTCACGTTGATGCAGAAGAGCTTTTTCTGAAAGAACTCGTCGGTGTTAGCGATCCAGAGGCTAAGCGTAAAACGATTGGTCGTCTTTTTATTGATGTTTTTGATGCCGAGGCCAAAAAGATTGGTGGAGCCGATTTTCTGGCCCAAGGCACCCTTTATCCGGACGTCATCGAGAGTGTGTCTTTTACGGGCGGGCCATCGGTTACGATTAAGTCGCATCATAATGTTGGCGGGCTGCCCGCACGCATGAAGATGCAATTGGTGGAGCCGTTGCGCGAATTGTTTAAGGATGAGGTCAGGGCATTGGGTCGTGAACTTGGCTTGCCGGAGGCTTTCGTTGGCCGCCATCCCTTTCCAGGGCCGGGATTGGCGATCCGTATTCCGGGTGAAGTTACCAAAGAAAAATGCGATATTTTACGGTTGGCTGACGAAATTTATTTGGAAGAAATTCGCCGTGCAGGGCTCTACGACACAATTTGGCAGGCCTTTGCCGTTCTGCTTCCGGTTCGCACGGTTGGGGTTATGGGTGATGGACGGACCTATGACAATGTTTGCGCCTTGCGCGCCGTCACGTCGGTTGATGGGATGACGGCAGATTTTTATCCCTTTGATATGAACTTCTTGGGCCGTGCGGCTAACCGTATCATCAATGAAGTAAGGGGGATTAATCGTGTGGTTTATGATGTGACGTCAAAGCCACCTGGTACGATCGAGTGGGAATAAGAAACCTTAGCATTTTTACATTTTTCGATGCCGCAGCTAAATTGCGCTCGACGTTCAAACATAAAGCGCTTTAGATGCTACTAACAATTCATTTGGATGATTTATCGTGATTTACTTAATTCTCGGACTTGTCA
Source organism: Beijerinckiaceae bacterium (assembly GCA_026461505.1). GTDB lineage: Bacteria > Pseudomonadota > Alphaproteobacteria > Rhizobiales > Beijerinckiaceae > CAIUPE01. The sequence goes on along the minus strand of JAPJMW010000151.1, from coordinate 8,750 downwards.
TTTTTCTTGCCTTTCACTCGATTGGTATGGTCCCCCGCCTTCATGGACTTTTGGTCCGGTCTCTCGGCCCTAATGTCTATAAAGGCATTTATAGTGTTTTTTCGCTGATTGGACTTGTGATCTTATTTGACGGGTTTGCGGCCTATCGAGACGCAGGACTCATCCAAATGTGGGAGCCGCCTGTTGCTCTTAAGCATTTAAATTATTTATTTATGCTGATTTCTTTTATATCGCTGGCCGCCGCTTATGCACCGCGTGGATATATAAAAATGCGGCTTAAACATCCAATGCTGGTTGGCATTAAGGCGTGGGCGCTGGGTCATTTTTTGGCGAATGGTGATTTGGGCGGCATGATTCTGTTCGGAGCCTTACTCGCATGGGCTGTCATTGATCGGATTTCATTTAAATGGCGGCCAAATTCCGTTGCTGAACTTCCATCTCCGCGTATTTTGGGAGATATTATCGCCGTTATCGTTGGTATTATTGCCTATATTGGCATGATTCCCCTTCATCCGCTCATCGTTGGTGTCAGCTTGATGGGTTGATGGATTTTTTACTTAACTAAGGCGCGGCGTTTCCTTATAGAAGGGCCTCCTCGGTTTTTGAGATTGGCCACTATGTCCGACATATTTCGCGAAATTGACGACGATATCCGCCGTGATCAGGCAATTGATGTCTGGAAGAAATATGGTCCATTATTTTTTGCGTTTGGGCTTATAATCGTCGCATTAACGGCCGGATATCGTTTTTATACGCATTATGAGAACCAGAAAGCAGAAGCTTTGGGTTCGCGTTTTCAATCAGCTATTGAAGCCTCGGCGGCGGGTAAAGCAGACGAGGCGACCAAAGAATTTAACGCCATCGCTGCCGATGGTGGCGTTGGTTACGCACTTTTGGCACGCTTTCGTCTGGCCATTGAGCGTTCATTAACGGACAAGACTGAGGGGGCTAAATTATTTGATGTGCTCGCTTCCGATGCAACACTTCCGCCCGTTTTGCGTGGTCTTGCCCGTTTGCGGTCAGCCACGCTCGTTGTGGATACAGTGCCGTTGGAGGAAGTTCAGGCGAAATTACAGCCGCTGGTTGTTCCTGGCGGTACTTGGGCCGGCAATGCTAGGGAATTGATTGGACTGAAATATTTGAAATCCGGTGATATCGCTGGTGCGGGCAAATTATTCGATGAAATTATGACGGATGATATAGCGCCTGCCACTTTGAAGCAGCGCGTTCAGATCTACCTTGCCCTTGTAAAGGCTGGCAGCAAACTCCCATAATGGGTGTGTTCAGAAAAGATTGGATATAGTTATGTCGTTCACGGTCGTCCTCGTCGGCCGGCCGAATGTCGGCAAGTCGACCCTCTTTAATCGTCTCGTAGGCAAGAAGCTCGCATTGGTAGATGATCAACCCGGCGTCACGCGTGATCGCCGCGAGGGCGAAGCTCGTCTCGGCGATCTCGACTTTACCGTTATTGATACAGCAGGTCTGGAAGAAAGCTCAGAATCCTCGCTTACGGGTCGTATGCGTGGTCAGACCGAAGCGGCCATTATGGACGCAGATGCGATTATATTTCTGATTGATGTGCGGGCCGGGCTAACGCCATCGGATCGCCATTTTGCGACCCTCGTGCGACGCGCGGGCAAGCCTGTGATCCTTCTTGCTAACAAGGCCGAAGGTAAAATTGGCATGATGGAATCCTATGAAGCCTTTGGGCTTGGCTTGGGCGATCCTATTCCGTTCTCTGGAGAACATGGTGAAGGATTGGCCGATCTTTATGATGCCATTCGTTTGGCACTTCCGCTGCATACCGAAAAGCCAGAAGTCGACGAGTTCGCTCCCGAAACTACTGAAGATGACGAGAAGGAAAACGACCCTGCACGGCCATTGCGGATTGCCATCGTTGGTAGGCCAAATGCCGGTAAGTCGACGCTTATTAATCGATTGCTCGGTGAAGAGCGTCTTTTGACCGGGCCCGAGGCCGGGATTACGCGCGATTCCATTGGTGTTGAATGGAGTTTTCGTGGTCGTCCCATGAAGCTTTATGATACCGCGGGAATGCGTAAACGCTCGCGGATCGACGATAAATTAGAAAAATTAGCCGTATCGGATGGCTTGCGGGCGGTTAAATTTGCCGAAGTTGTCGTGTTGCTGCTCGATGCTACCATTCCGTTTGAGAAGCAGGATCTGGCTATCCTCTCGGTGATCGAGAAGGAGGGCAGGGCTCTGGTTGTCGGCGTGAATAAATGGGATTTGGTCGCGGGCGATCCAGGTCGGTTTAAGAAATTAGTCGACGATACTGAGCGTCTGCTTTCGAATGTGAAGGGCGCAACCATTCTTCCTTTGTCAGGGTTGACGGGCGAAGGGGCCGACAAGCTTATTGAGGCTTGTATAAAATCGTCTGAGATTTGGTCGAAGCGTGTATCCACAGGTCAGCTCAATCGCTGGCTTGCGGGTGTCCTTGAAAAACATCCGCCACCTGCCGTTTCAGGCCGCCGCATTAAAATGCGCTACGCTACGCAAGTAAAATCGCGTCCGCCGCATTTTGCTATTTTTGGCAATCAATTATCGGGTTTGCCGGATAGCTACACGCGTTATTTGATCAATTCGCTGCGCGAAACATTTGGCCTGCCAGGAACTCCGATTCGCGTGTCATTACGTGAGACGCAGAATCCTTTTGATAAAGAAAATAAGGGATAAGTGACCGACTAAATCGGTCGACCAAAATCCGTAATTTTTGGCTCAGTGCCTGAGAAATCGAAAAGACGTCCGGTTTCCGTCCAGCTCGCTGCGGCCATCGTCGCGAGATGTGGCGCTAATGCGGCGGGCTCTCGCAGGGTTAGAGGGTCTTCACCAGGCACGGCTGTGGCGCGCATGTCTGTACGAAGCGGACCTGGATCAACCATCATCACTTTGATCGGCGTTGATGCCACTTCTTGCGCATAAGTATGTCCGAGCGCTTCGAGTGCTGCTTTCGAAACGCTGTAGCAGCCCCAATATGGACGATGTTTCCAAGCCGCAGCCGAACTCATCAGGATAACGCGTCCCGCATCCGAACGTGCAAGCAACGGATCAAGGATGCGGAGCAGCCGCCAATTTGCAGTGACGTTAACAGTCATAATGTCATCCCATTCTTTGGGCATAACGTGACCGATGGGTGAAATTGGGCCTAAAATTGCGCCATTGCCAAAAAAGATATCAAGTTTGCCCCAGCGATCATAAATTGCACCGCCAAGTCGATCGATCCCGTCCATATCTTTTAGATCGGCAGGCACCAAAGTCGCGCCGTGCGGCGACACCGTACGAATATCATCATCTAATTCTTCTAGAGCTCCGGATGTTCGGGCCAAAGCAATGACGTGCGCACCTTCTTTGGCAAATTCAAGCGCTGCAGCGCGCCCAATGCCTCGTGAAGCCCCGGTTACAAGAGCGATCCGCCCTTCGAGTTTGCCTGCCATTGTTTAACCTGCTTCAGCGAGAAGGGAGAGTTGCTTAGGCGATTCACCAGCTTGATCGGTTAAGCCTGTCGGATAATCACCTGTGAAACAGTGATCGGTGAATTGCGGCTGGCTTTCGCTACGCCCATTCTCACCCATCGCTCGATAAATACCGTCAATCGATAAGAAGGCGAGGGAGTCACACCCAATAAAATCGCGCATTTCGTCAAGCGTATGCGTTGCCGCTAGTAGGTTATTACGCTCCGGCGTATCTATCCCATAGAAATCCGGGAATTTAATGGGCGGACTAGAAATGCGGAAATGAACTTCTTTCGCACCCGCATCACGCATCATTTGGACGATTTTGATGGATGTGGTTCCGCGTACGATTGAATCGTCAATGAGAACGATACGCTTGCCCTCGACAACGGCTCGGTTGGCAGAATGTTTCATTCTGACGCCAAATTCACGAATGGATTGTGTCGGTTGGATAAAGGTGCGTCCAACATAATGATTGCGAATGATACCAAGCTCGTACGGTATGCCTGCCGCTTGAGCATAACCCAACGCGGCAGGCACGCCCGAGTCTGGTACTGGAATAATTACGTCTGCCCCAATGCCGCTTTCGGTAGCCAATTGCGCGCCCATTGCCTTGCGAACGGCATAGACCGATTTCCCATGCACGACCGAGTCAGGCCTTGCAAAATAGACATATTCAAAAATGCAGGGGCGAGCGGGCAGAACGCCAAAAGGCTTTATCGATTCAATGCCTGCTTCACTAATGATAACCACTTCGCCATTTTCAATATCGCGAACGAAACGAGCGCCTATAATATCGAGCGCACACGTTTCCGAAGCGAGAATATAGCATCCATCTAGTTCACCTAGAACCAATGGGCGGATGCCCAAAGGATCGCGCGCACCGACGAGTTTCTTGTTCGTCAAGCCCACAAAGGAATATGCTCCTTCAAGCTCCTTAATCGCATCAATAAAGCGATCGACAAATTTAGGTCGGGTACTACGGGCAACCAAGTGCAGGACAACTTCTGTGTCGCTGGTTGACTGATAAATGGCGCCAGAGCGGATCAGCTGACGGCGCAGGGTGATCCCGTTGGTAATATTTCCGTTATGGGCTACGGCGAAACCGCCTCCGTCCAATTCGGCGAATAAAGGCTGCACATTGCGAAGGATTGTTTCACCCGTTGTGGAATAGCGGGTGTGGCCAATTGCGGCGTTACCGCGTAAACGTTCGATGACGGCCCGTTCCGAGAAATTGTCGCCGACAAGCCCCATCCGGCGTTCTGAATGAAAGCGCTTGCCGTCAAAGCTGACAATTCCAGCCGCTTCCTGTCCGCGATGCTGAAGTGCATGGAGACCCAACGCGGTAATCGCCGCCGCTTCGGGATGTCCAAAAATGCCGAATACGCCGCACTCTTCTTTCAGACGATCAGCGTCGAGATCAAATAACTCATCGGTCATTGCACACACCCCGCCTGTTACAGCCGACATATGCGCTTCTCCTAAACTAAATTCAACGGATTCGGAGAGCCTTCAACAGAGAGATCTAAACTTATGGGGTTTTTGGCGGTGCCGTGCCATCACCTGAGGCACCCGCTGACGCATCCGTACCCGCTGCTTTGGCTTTCAACTTGTCTAAAAAGCCGGGATCTGCGGGTAGGAGGGCAATAATTTGGTCGCCCGATTGCTTTAAAACAGGCCGTAATTTCGCGTCACGGATCCAGTCGGGATATTGTTTTTCGCCAACGAGTTTATCAAAAAAGAGGAACGCGATTGCTGCAATTAAAAATCCGCGGGCGGCCCCAAATAGAAATCCCAAGGTCCTGTCGAGTGCGCCAATGCTCGAATCGAGGATGATGTCGGATATTTTGACCGTTATCATGGTCGCTAAAACGAGTACGCCTAGAAACAGAATGGCGATCGCAGCGGCCAGAGCCACCTGACGGTTGGCGATGTGAGGCTCTAGATAAACCAAAACCTTCGGATGGAACATATAAGCTGCGATGGCTGCTGCTACCCAGGAGCCAATCGCTAACACTTCGCGTGCAAAGCCACGTACGGAAGCTAAAAGCCCAGAGATCAGAACGATACCAATGACCAACAGGTCGAGAATGCTGACCGGAAGATTGCTCATATAAAATTTCCGTCCTGAATATTTAGGGCCTTAACCTTAGCCGCTTGGCTTCGGCGCTTATAATCATAAGGCAGGCTGTCGTCACGTCCATTTGATTGCCTATGGGTTGGAATGCCGCTTTGGTCCACCGATAATCGTGGCGACGAGATCTGCAACATCACTCATCGGGTGCGTTTTGAGGCTTGTTTTTCCGACAGCCTCAAGTCCTGGCTTCGGTATGACTGCAGATGCGAATCCTAATTTAGTGGCTTCTTTCATGCGAACCGCAATTTGTCCAATCGGCCTAAGGGCGCCTGTCAGTCCAATTTCGCCCATGAACACTCGATCCGGCGGCAGAGCGTGGCCAGAATAGGACGATACCAAGGCTGCAGCGGCAGCAAGATCTGCGGCAGGCTCATTCACTTTGAGTCCGCCAGCAACGTTCAGATAGACGTCGTGATTGCCAAGTTTAAGGCCGCCATGCGCTTCAAGCACAGCGATAACCATGGAAAGTCTGCTTGGATCCCATCCAACCACGGCTCGACGCGGCGTGCCTAAGGATGACGGCGCAACGAGCGCCTGAAATTCCAAAAGCATGGGGCGTGTACCTTCCATGCCTGCAAAAACGGCTGTTCCAGCTGATGATGTGTCTCGTCCCTCAAGGAAGAGAGCAGACGGATTAGAGACTTGTTTCAGTCCCAATCCAGTCATTTCAAACACGCCGATCTCGTCCGTTGGACCGAAGCGATTCTTTGCTGCACGGAGGATCCGGAAATGATGTGCGCCATCGCCTTCGAAGGATGCTACGGCATCGACCATATGTTCGACGACTCTTGGCCCAGCGATTTGTCCATCTTTTGTAACATGGCCTACCAAGATCACGCTCGCGCCACTGGTTTTAGCGTAACGAATTAATGCTTGAGCCGAGCCTCGGACTTGCGTGACCGTACCCGGTGCGGATTCAACGCTTTCGGACCACATCGTTTGAATGGAATCGATGATGACCAGAGTAGGGGCGGGGCCTTTCGATAGAGTTGTGATGATGTCTTCGACATTGGTTTCAGCGGCAAGCTCAACTGGTGCCTTTGATAGTCCGAGACGATCGGCTCTCAGGCGCACTTGTCCAGTCGCTTCTTCGCCTGAGATATAAACAACCCGCTCGCCGTTCATGGCCAACGCGGCAGTTGCCTGCATGAGCAAAGTTGACTTTCCAATCCCTGGATCGCCGCCTAAAAGGATGACAGAGCCCGGAACAAATCCACCGCCGGTTACTCGATCGAGTTCGTCGATGCCACTTGAAACCCGAGGGGCCTCGGGCGCATCACCGATGAGACCTTCCAGAGCAAATACGCGACCCTTCTTGCTTCTTGGTAAGGCTGTACCGCCCGGCAACGGTGCTTCTGCCGCTTCTTCGGCAATAGTGCTCCAATTACCGCAGGCGTCGCATCGACCTTGCCAGCGCGTATAAACAGCCCCGCAATTTTGACAGGCAAAGCTTGGGGAACGTTTGGCCATATTATTTCCGATTAACCGATCACACGACGTTGATAGCGACTGCCCAAGGACACGAGAATGTCATAGCCGATGGTTCCTGCGTTGTCGCCTACGGTATCGATGGTTAGTTCATCGCCAATGATTGTCGCATAAGAACCCGGCTTTACAGCCTCAATAGGCGCATCCGTGGCATCAACAATCAGTAAATCCATCGAAACGCGGCCTAACATTGCGCATCTGGTGCCGCCGATCAAAACATCGCCGCCCTTTTTGGTTCGGCTACTCTCCGCTCCGCGAGGCAAACCGTCAGCATAACCTAGAGATAGGGTAGCAAGACGGGTTGTTCGTCTTGCTGTCCAGTATCCGCCATACCCGACCTTCTCGCCAATATCGATTATTCTTGTTTGAATAATTGGAGCTTCGAGCCGGATGACGGGTTCCATGGGATTATCGCGATTGGACCAGAGAGGGTGGCCGCCATATAGAGCGTAGCCTGACCGAACAAGATCATAATAGCTGTCTGAACATAAAAATATCCCAGACGAATTGCACAGGCTCGCAGGAACATCGGGAAACAGTCGGCGAAGCTGGCGAAAAGCGTCACATTGTCGTTTTGTCGTTGCTGATCCTTCGATTTCAGATTCAACAAAATGGCTCATCAAGAGGCCGATAGAAAAACCTAGATTTCCAGTGAGATAGGATTGTGAAACAGTATAAGCTTCTGATGGGGATAACCCCAAACGATTGAGTCCCGTATCAATATGCAAGGCTGCCTTCGGAGTATCGGGATAATGGGAAACAACATTTTTCCAATCAGCGATTTCAGCAAGTGATCCAAGAACGGGCGTGAGATTTAATTCTCGGTAGATTGGTCCTGTTCCAGGAAGAAACCCGTTGAGGACAAAAATCTCGGCGGTTCTACTTAAAGCGCGAACACGTGCTGCCTCAGAAAGATGGGCAACAAAAAAATGGATGCAACCAATCGATAAGAGAGCAGGAACAACGGTCTCAATGCCTAGTCCGTAAGCATTGGCTTTTACGACCGCACCTGTTGCCGCGGGACCAACTTTAGACGCGAGTAAATGCCAGTTTCTCTTAAGTGAATTTAGATCGACCGTTAACAGTCCCCCACTGGAATTCGGGATCGAGGGGATGCGATCCGCTGGCGTCATACGATTACATCCGTTCTGGTAAACGATCTTCAGAAGTAAGATTAGAGAACCGCGTTACTTCTGCATCGAATTGCATAACAACGGTACCGGTAGGTCCATGACGCTGTTTCCCGATGATGACTTCAGCGCGTCCATGGATTTGCTCCATTTCATTTTGCCATTTGAAATATTCCTCAGTGCCCATCTTGGGCTCTTTATTCTTGAGGTAATATTCTTCCCGGAAAACAAACATTACGATATCGGCATCTTGCTCGATGGACCCTGATTCACGCAAATCTGAAAGTTGAGGACGTTTATCATCACGTTGCTCTACCTGACGAGAAAGCTGCGATAGAGCAATAACAGGCACCGACAATTCTTTGGCAAGCGCCTTAAGTCCGGTTGTAATTTCGGTTAGCTCTTGAACGCGGTTATCGCTCTTTTTGGATGATCCTGAAAGCAGCTGCAAATAGTCAACCACGAGGACATCAAGACCTTTTTGACGCTTTAAGCGACGTGCTCGAGCGGTTAATTGGGCAATCG
>JAPJMW010000150.1 GCA_026461505.1 Beijerinckiaceae bacterium | reverse complement strand
GGTCAACGCCGAGTTTAGGCAAAGCGACATCCGGCCACTCGGCATGCAGTTCAACATTCGGGAAACGTTCCGGCGAGGCAAACGCGGTGCGCGGGTCGACGATGACGATATCAAAACCCAATTGCTGCGCCATCGGTACCAGCGCTTGACTGATATGGACCGCGCCAATGGCGATGATGCGGACAATAGGTGCCTGAACCGTGAGAAAGAGTTTTCCATCAGGCGTTTCGACCACGCCGCTTTTACCCATGCGGAGCGCATCCCAGAGCATGCCAGCTAACGGATCGGCAGCAATATCAGCTTCCAACACGAGCCGTTGTTTGCCGCTCGCCATATCGGTAACCAAAACGGCCGCACGACGCGCGGCGCGCTCTTCGTTCAGCTTGGAGAGAAGAGAAAGATCCATCAAAAAATTCCCTTCAAATCCGTTCCAGCGCCAATCGCGCGCCGAGCCCTACAAGAACGGTTCCACCCAACACGCGAAGCGCATGGGCCAAACGCCCACCCTTTGTTAGCCGTCCTGCAATGGCTGCGGTAAACCAGATCACGACAAGATCAGCCGACGAAAACGCGAGATTGACGATAACACCCAAGATCAAAAACTGAACCCAGACCGGATAGGCCGCCGATGGATCAACAAATTGTGGGACAAAGGCTAAAAAGAACAGAGCGGTTTTGGGGTTTAAAAGCTCAACTGTAATGCTTTCAACCATCGCCCGCTTCGCGCTCTTAGGCTCAATGGCCGCAACATGCCCCAATTTGCTTTTGCGGATCATGTTGACGCCGAGCCAAATAAGGTAAAATGCCCCTGCTATTTTAACAGCTAAAAAGAGTTCCGGCACATATTGAAAAAGCGCCGAAAGGCCAAAGGCCGCCGCTAAAACATGCGCATAGCCCCCGATATGCAAGCCAAGAGCGGCCATCAAACCACCCCGACGCCCCAACGCCATTGTTTGTGCCATCGTGTACATAATGGCAGGCCCCGGAATATACGCGAAAATTGCGGTAGCGACCGTAAAACTGATCAAAAGCTCAAGAGAACCCATTAGGCGACCTTTTCAACATAGACGCTGATCCGTCCACCACAAGACAAGCCAACTTGCCAAGCCGTTTCATTTGCCACGCCAAATTCTAACAGCTTCGGAGCGCCGCTTTCGATGACATCAATCGCTTCGGTCACCACCGCTCCTTCCACGCACCCCCCTGAAACAGAGCCCATAAAATTACCCTCGCCATCGATAACGAGGTGGCTCCCAACGGGACGCGGAGCCGAACCCCATGTCTCGACGACTGTGGCAATAGCCACATCACGCCCCGCGCGCCGCCAGTCTTCCGCTTGTTTCAAGAGATCGTCATCAGATGCGAGCATGAGTCTGCCCTCCCGTGTGAGATGTTCAATAAGGAGCATAGCGCATTCAGGGGGGATTTGGAAAATTATGTCTTTAAAGGAAAAGATAATTCAATGGGTAAAAAAGGCCTTGATATGGTCTTGAAACATGATCAATGCAGCGATGACGCCTAGGCCTGATAAAGTCGCCCTTACAATAAAACCTTTGTCCGGCAGATGATTTACCCGCTCGATTAACGTAGCCACGGCAACTTTAAGATCAACAACATCACGGCCTATCGTTTTGACGTCCGATTTAAGTTCGGCGACATCGGTACGAATATTCTCAACATGAGTTTCGAGAACAGCGACACGTGGTTCCATACCGTCAGAAGTGCCATCTCCACCCCCACTTTGCAAGGGGCGGCCAGTTGGCTTTTTCGAAACAAATTCAATTGGTCTGCTCAAGACACGATCACCATTTGATTGATCATGCCGTTAGGTAATCTACTAAGCCACCCGCCGCAACCAGAGTTTGGGATTAGCTTCAGCCGAGCCCTTTACCGATAGCGCCTCAACAAGCGCTTCCATGCTTTTCAAATTATGGATCGGACGGAATTCATCCACATGAGGTAAGATAGCACGAATGCCCGAAGCTTTCGCCTCGAAACCGTCAAATCGCAACAATGGATTAAGCCATACGAGCTTACGGCAGGAGCGGTGCAGACGGTCGATTTCCTTTTGCAGTTCTTCGGTACCGTCGCGCTCCAGGCCATCCGTAAAGAGCAGCACAATGGCGCCCTGCCCCAGCACGCGGCGCGACCATTGGCGGTTGAACCTATGGAGGCTGGTGCCAATGCGCGTGCCGCCCGACCAATCGGCCACCTGCTCGGTGCATTTTTCCAACGCCTGATCCGGATCGCGGCTTTTGAGCGAGCGCGTGACATTGGTCAGCCGCGTGCCAAACAAAAACGTATTCACGCGTTTACGCTTGTCGGTGAGCGTGTGGAGAAAATGGAGAAATAGCCGCGTATAATCAGCCATCGAACCAGAAATATCGCAGATCGCCACAATCGGCGGGCTTTTTTGGGCGCGGTCGCGGTATTCGAGTTTGATCATACCACCGCCGGAACGAAGCGTGTTGCGGAAAGTCTTTCGTGGATCTATCCGCGAGCCTGTTCTTGCCGCCACAAAGCGCCGCGTGGGGCGTCGATCATCGGGCAATTCGAGACGGTCGATGAGGAGATGGGCGCGGGTGATTTCATCCGCCGT